>CAZITS010000203.1:0-8447 GCA_964542185.1 uncultured Pirellulaceae bacterium | reverse complement strand
GGTTTGTTTTGTTAACCACTGTGAGATGTGTATTGCGGATTCGCAGGCGCGCGCAATCCGTAAAGGGAGAGTGGCCAGTCCCCGCGCGGCCAACCAACAGTCAAAAGGCCCGCTGGCCAGACCCCAGATCGAAACGGCGGCGGTGACATCTTGCCAGTTCGACTGGTTACCGCACAACAGACCCAGCATCACATCGCTGTGGCCGTTCATCATTTTGCTGACACTTTCCATTACCAGGTCAGCGCCCAGTTCCAGAGGGCGACAGAGAACGGGACTTGCGAAGGTATTATCGACCAGAAGTTGCGCTCCGTGTTCGTGCGCTAACTTTGCCAGTGATGTGAGATTGGCAACTTTAAGGCAGGGATTGGAAATCGTTTCGACTACGACGAGTCGCGTTTCAGATCGGCAGGATTTCGCGACCGACTCGAGCTGACATGGGTCAAACAACGTATGGTCGATTCCCAACTTTGAGCATTGTTCGGTTAACAATTGCAGGCTGCGTCCGTACAACTCTCGGCTGACCAGTACGTGATCACCGGCCTTGAGTTGAGAAAGTACGGCAGCAGACAGCGCGGCCATCCCGGAAGATGTGATGACCGCGTGCTGCGCGCCGTGTAACTGGCAACACTTGGAAGCCAACGCTGCGGCGTTGGGATGCGCGTCTCGCTGATAGACGTAACCGGCGACGTTCCCCTCGAGCATCTGTTCGGCTTGCTCGAGTGAATCGCATTGCCATACTGACGTTGGGTAGATTGGCATTGCCAACGGTCGAGTCAGCGTGGCCGGCATCGCGTCGGGTTGTGGACATTGGTCTTCGGGGCGTCCTTGCATGGTTAATCTCCGCGCGTGAACCTGGTAAGTATTTCGGATCAGTGTTGAGGGAAATTGAATTAATGGCCGGGCGTGACGCTGAGGGTACCGTATCGCTATGCTGTGTTGTGAACGGTACGACCAGGAAGCACTTTCTTGTTGAGCGGTAAATCTTGATGCCGAACCCGAATGACACTCAGTCAATTGCTGCCGAGACGGCCTCTGGACCACGGCGGCAATTGTCGTTGCTCGACAGCACGTGCATCATCGTTGGGATCATTATCGGCTCAGGAATCTACGAGTTAACCCCCCTTATCGCCAGCAACGTATCGAGCCCCGGGATGCTGTTGGGAGTCTGGTTGTTTGGTGGATTCGTCGCCTTCGCAGGGGCGCTTTGTTATGCGGAGCTGGCCACTGCGTATCCCCGTTCCGGTGGTGATTATGTATTTTTGTCACGAGCCTATGGCAGTCGCTTTGCCTTCTTGTTTGCCTGGGCTGAGTTCTGGATCGTACGCCCCGGCAACATTGGCATGATATCCTATGTCTTTGGCCGTTATGCCCAGCAGATCTGGCCGTTAGAGGGTGTTCTCAGCGAAGAAGTTGCCATTACGGGATTTGCCTGTACGGCGATTGTCCTGTTGAGCGCGATGAATCTCTGGGGGATCCGCGCTGGCACGCGTACCCAAAACACACTCACAGTCCTCAAGGTGCTGGGGCTGTTAGGTATCTGTGTGTTGGGACTTTCAAGTGTGGGTTTGCGGCCGGATGAAAATGTGGTGCCCGCCCCGGTTTCATCTTCGCAAGCCAATTTTCCGATGGCCTTGTTGTTTGTGTTGTTTTGTTTCGGTGGTTGGAATGAGATGTCGTACGTGGCAGCGGAGGTACGCAATCCGAAAGCGAATATTGTCCGCGCGTTACTGCTGGGAACCTGTTCGACGCTGCTGGTCTATTTGGTAGTGAACCTGGCTTTTCTGAAGTCGATGGGGTTGTCGGGAATGACAGCCTCCGCCGCGTTGGCCACCGATGTGGTACGTCCGCGGCTGGGAGAGTACGCGGCGCGCGCCATCAGTTTGTTGATTTGTCTGACCTGTTTAGGGGCCATTAATGGCATGCTGTTTACCGGTTCCCGGATCTACTATGCGGTGGGTACCGAGCATGCCTGGTTTTCCTGGCTGGGACGGTGGCATCATCGTTTCGGGGGCCCTGTGCGTGCCCTGCTATTGCAATCGTTCGGCACATTGGCGCTTGTGATTACGGCTTCTGCCATCAGCCCAGGGGGAGGGTTTGAGACCTTGTTCTTGTTCTCAGCTCCTGTCTATTGGGGGTTTGCGATTTTCGTAGCGCTGGCTTTGTTTATTTTGCGTATTCGCGATCCGGATCCGGTGCATGTATATCGGGTCTGGCTGTTTCCGATCCCACCGTTGATTTTTCTGGGCAGCGCGTGCTACCTCGCTTATTCAGGTTTGAATTATGCGATCGCGCACGAAGAGCTTCGCCTCTCGCTGTGGGCCGTTGCGATTCTGGTAGTCGGAGCAGTTGTGGCGTTCGGCAAGCCCAGAGGCCAGTCGGCGGATCCGGGGTCATAACAGATCGCACGACTGGACTCCCCCGGCTGATACGTTACTCGGTACTAATCGTGACAGTTTCCATACGATCACCTTGTTGGACGGCGTCCACGACATCCTGTCCTGTTACCACGCGGCCGAATACAGAGTGTTTACCGTCCAGATGTGGAGTGGCGACGTGGGTAATGAAAAATTGGGACCCGTTGGTATTCGGACCCGCGTTGGCCATGGAAAGCACACCGGGCCCATCGTGTCGTAGTTCAGGGTCAAATTCATCGGCGAACTTGTAGCCGGGCCCTCCCATGCCGGTGCCATCTGGGCAGCCTCCCTGGATCATGAAATCGGGGATCACACGATGAAAGGTGAGGCCGTTGTAGTAGCCTTTTTCAGCCAGATCGACGAAATTCTTGACGGTGTTTGGTGTCTTGTCCTGATGAAGTTCCAGGACGATGTCACCTCGGTTGGTTTGGATTGTTGCAGTTGTCATGAAAAACTCCTTTTGGATTTCAAAGATCGAGTTGACAGAAAATCAAGTGTTCGGAGGATCGGTAGAGAGAGCCGAATTCTTTTGCTGGGGCAAGGCTTCCGTGATCGGCTGGTTAGCAGCGTTGGGGTCAGCTTGTCCTGGTTGTGTCCGTTTGAGGCGTCGGCCGGCTGTAGTGGTAACGAGGCCGTCTTCGATGTGCACGATCCACTGCGCCAAGCGTTCCGCCTCTTGTTGACTGTGTGTCACATGGAGAACCGTGACGCCTGTCTGCTGTTGGACGTCTTCCAGGAGTTTGCACATCTGCTCGTGGGTGTTGTCGTCCAAGGCGCTGAGCGGTTCATCCAGCAGGAGCGTTGTCGGGCGAAAGCTCAGCGCCCGACCCAGAGCGACACGTTGCCGTTCACCACCACTGAGCCCATGGATCTGTCGTTTGAGTAATGGCGTGATTTCCAGCATCGTTGCCAGCTCGTCGACACGTTTCTGCATCCGTTGGCGGTCTTGATTGCGGATTTGCAGTGCGAAGGAAAGATTCTGGGAAACGCTCATCGTGTTGAAGAGAGCGCCATCCTGGGGCATGTAACCTACATTGCGGTCGCGCGGATGCAGCGTGGTCACATCTTTCTGGCTGAGCGTGATTTGACCAGATTCCACTTGCTTGAGACCGGCGACGGCCTCCAGGACAGTCGTTTTGCCGCAGCCGGTTTTTCCCATCAGGACGCAGTAGTCACCCGTGGGCACCTGGAAGCTGACGTTTTCCAGTCGGAAATCTCCGGCCTGCAGTGTGACATGGTTAATGTGAATCAAGGCTAGGTCAGCAGTTGGAAAGTGATCAATTGGGTGAAGGTCGACCTGATGCAAGCCAATAGGATGGTAAGAGGCCTGGTCAGATCGTGGCGCGATTACCCCAGAGACGAGCAATGATGAGTACGATCATAGCCCCGGTAACCATGATCAGCGATACCGCCACGGCAGCGGCCGTATCCCCGACGTTCATTTCCAGGAAAATCGTGGTCGAAAGCACCTCAGTTTTCATTCGCGTGGCACCAGCGAAAATCAGCAATGGGCCGAATTCTCCTAGTGCTCGTGCCCAAGCCAATGTCGTTGCGGTCAGGATACCTCTGCGCGCCTCGGGAAGTACCACTCTTGTGAATGCTTGAAAGCGGGTGCAGCCGAGAGTCATCGCAACTTCTTCCCGCCGCGAATCAATTTGGTCGAATGTGGCGCGCATGGTACGGACGGCAAACGCTGCCGCAACCATCGTTTGTGCCAGTACAACCGCCGGGATTTCATAGACGACTCGATCATGTAATTCTCGCGGCACAAATTGAAACAAGATGAGCAAACTCAGCCCCACGACTAGCGGGGGCAAGACGATGGGGATGTCGACAATTGCGTCGATCAGGTTGTGTCCGGGGAACTGATAGCGGGAGAGCAGGTACCCGATCGGAATCGCTACCCAGAGGGAAAGAATTGCTGTGATTGTGCAACTGATCAGGCTGAGTTTGATGGCGTAGCGAATTTCAGGTTTCCGCAAGGCATCGGTCAGAGGGTTGTAGGCCAGCCGTGATAAGAGTGGATAGTTTTTTTCCCAATCGGCGCGCGCACGTCCAAGCCAAAGGTACTTGATTCTCGATACGAACCCGCCGTGTGGTAATGACAATTCAAGACCGCTCACATTCTCGATACCGGCTTGATTCTTATCTGTGGCGGAAAGTTCCAGCATGATGTCGTTGGTGCCGCCTTGGATCTCTCGTGACACAATCACCTGTCCATCCGCATCGAGAAAACGGGCAGTTGCCACAGTATTTACAGGGATCCTGGAAAGCTCGAGCAAAGTGAGTTCGACCGGCTCTGCCCATTGGAAGACAAGCCTTGCTTGCGGACCTTGGAATACACTGGGCAGGCCTGCTGCGGAATTGGTTTCTGCAATTCCTAGCATTGGGGTGGAGAAGCGTGTTGTCGGAGAACTCTCCAAGGACTCATTTTCAGGTGGCAAATACTCAAAGATGGTCGCCGGGTATTGCTTGCTATGGGTTCGTATCGTCAATCCGTGTCGGTCGTACTGAGTCGTGACGTTGTCACCGTGGTGTAGCAACCGGCCGGCGTCGTCCCATAGAAACTCAATATTCGACATCTTGATTTGTTTGTGGACGACCAGATACAGCAAATCAGCCGCCAGCATGCCCACAATCAGAAGGATGTACGTTGCTCCCAGGATGGCCAGGCCAATGAGAAATGGGCGGTCGGAAGAGGCGCGGGACGTATTTGGTTCGGCCATAGCTCCAGCAGTTTCTGTTGGGCGTTTCTGGGCCGCCGCTAATTGCTGGCCTGGGGAGCAAGACGCCAGCGGAACCCGGCTTCCTCGAACTGCCTGCGAGAAGCCGCGACGGTTTCGAAGAGGCGTTGAGATAACTGTTTGTATTGACTTTTGCGAGCGACACTAAACGGCTGGATCGCCTTGGCCAACTTGGATTGGATAGGAACAATCTCAATTTTGTCGAGATTGGACGATGCGTCTGTGCGATAGACGAGCGCAGCGTCTGCCGATGCGGAGGTGACAGCTGGCAATAGCATTGCAGAGGAGGGCGTTTGCGCTTTGATGTTGGTTGCCAGCATTTGCTCATAAAGTCCGGCATCCTGGAGTAAACGTCGACTCAGCACGCCGATCGTACATTCGCGTGGCTCACCGATTGCGACTCGGATGCCTTCACTGGCCAGGTCTTTGAGCGTGCGGATATTCTTGGGATTCCCTTTTTGGACACAAATCACAATGTCCGTTTCTGACACATGAATCCCGGGTTCGAAGAATTCCTTTACGGCGTCGAGGTAATACACATCACAGGCCATATACGTGTCTGGAAACCCGCTGCCCTCGGTTTCCAGAATCGTCTTCATTTGTGCTGTGAGGATTCCGCAACCATTGTAAATAGTGTTAACTTTGACGCCTTCCCGGGATTCAAAGGCGTGGATGACGGGCTCTAGTGCCCGGCGGTTGACCGAACCTGCGAAGAAAGTCAGTTCTGGTTTATGCGCCCAGGCATCGCCGTTGACGACACGAAAGCCTTTTTCTCGAAAAATTCGCAATCCTTTGTCACGGGCAGCTGCATAGCGGGCAAAGTGTAGTGCGGCTGTTGGCTTCTTGGTTGAGGTGAGCACTCCCATTTGAACCCGTGCATCGCCGGCATCAAGTTCAGGAGTGGCAACTTGTTTGAGTTCGGTGTATTGAGCTGCCGTGGCGTCCCAGATGACGCCGGCATCAACACTTTTCAGTTTGATGTCATTCGCGACTTCGTTGACCGTCGGTTTGAAAACACCGTTTTCGGTGACGTTTTTGTTAACACGTTCCCAATGCCCCGATCGTGTAAGCAGACGCCGGACTTTTTTGCCAATTGCAGCCGCGCCGGGATTACCTAAACACACACGATGCTGGGGCGACGCCAGGTCTTCTATTGATTTGACGCTGGTATTCTCTTTGAGTACCGCGATTACTGGTTTCATATTTGCCAGGTCGAACACCTCATTCATCAGTCCACCGTCCACAGCCTGCTGGATATAGCTCGAGTCACCCGCCAGATAGAGGTCACCGATATTGGCTACCTTGATTTGGCTGAGCAGTGTATTGGAGCCGCCGTATTGCAACTGCACATTGACGCCAAATTCACGTTTGTATTGGCTGGCTATTTCTTCCATTGGATAACGCATTCCAGCGGCGCAATAGATGAACAGTTCATCGATCGGGCCTCCTGCAACCGGAAGTGTAGGGTCACCGGGTAATTCGTCGCGCGACTGGAGTAGCCAGGCGAGGCCAGAGACGACGATCAACGAGCCCAGAATGAGGACGACAGCCGGAGCTGCTCGGCCAGCGCGTTGGCGGGTGGTTTGCATAGAGCAGCCTTCATCGGAGTGCTTGGCTTGGTCTGGGCGCGATAAGCACGACACAGCATTGACGAGGACTGTAGTACTGCTGCGCCTATACTAGTTCTTCATTAGAGGTATTTTCTACAAGGTGTCCAGAGGTCAAGAGCTACTGTTGTAGCCTGCGCAGGCAGGCGAACGGAAAGGTGTAAAGGGTGGGTTCCCCCTCAGAAGAGTGGTTTCGGATGGCGGCGAATGTTGGCCTGTTGGCTGTGCAAATCAAGCCGGCACTGCTTTGCCGACCCCTGGGATGCAGGAATATGCTTGTCATAATGGGCTCTTGATGTGATAATTTTCTGATCGACCAATCCGAAGCATCCGGTCGCAAGGCCTTGGAGACTGGGCTGGATGATTCGATATAACCCAGGCGGTTTGCCTCATACCATTGAGTTAGAAGGAAGGGATCCACGATGCGAGTTTTTTCCGCCACGGCTTGGTTAGCAACCGTGTTGTTGTCCGCTCAAGTGTTAGTTGCTGCAGATTCACAACCGGAACCACCCGGTCTTCCGGATCCAGGAAAACTTCAGTCGCTGGAGATCATCACCGGTCGCGCCACAGACGGGAAGTTTGTCCTGGCAGGTCGCGATTCGAACCAGCAGCTCATTATTTCGGGTAGTTACGATAGTGGGCAAAAGCGTGATTTGACTCGCGATGTGACATACAGCGTAAAACCCGAAGGGATTGTCGACATCGATGTGACTGGTCATGTGGTGCCGATTAAAGAAGGTGAGGCCGAACTGTTGGTGAAATCGGAAGCGGGGGCTGAGTCCACGATTAAGGTTCAAGTGACGAACATTGAGCAGGATCTGGCGGTCAATTTCCCCAACGAAGTCGTGCCGATCTTCACGAAATACGGTTGCAATAGTGGAGGCTGTCATGGCAAATCAAGCGGGCAGAATGGTTTCCGTTTGTCTTTGTTGGGGTTCGAGCCGGCCGAGGATTTCGAGTTTCTTGTCAAGGAAGGGCGGGGCAGGCGTCTGTTTCCTGCTGATCCTGATCGCAGCCTCTTGATTGAAAAAGCCGTTGCCCGCGTGCCGCATGGTGGTGGCCAGCGCATTTCGAACGGTTCACCAGCACATCGCATTCTCCGCCGTTGGATTCAACAAGGAATGCCTTACGGCAATGACGATGACCCGATTGTCAATCGTTTAGAGGTTTTCCCGGAAGAGCGGTTGATGGGGCGAGATAAAGATCAGCAAGTTATTTCAGTAGCGCATTATTCAGACGGGTCGACGCGCGATGTCACCAGGATGACACAGTTTGATTCGAATGACACCGAATTTGCTGAAGTCAGCGTTACAGGTCTGGTGACGACGGCAAAGTTGACCGGTAGTGTGGCCGTGATGGCACGCTACCAGGGTTATGTCGACGTATTTCGCTCTACGGTCCCTCTCGGCGTTCCGGTGAAGAACTTGCCGCCCGAAAAGAACTTTGTTGATCAACTTGTGTTTGCCAAGCTCAAAGCACTCGGGTTGCCTGCTTCGACAGTGGCCGGTGACGCCACTTTCCTGCGACGGGTTACGATTGACATTGCTGGCCGTTTGCCGAGTCAGGCTGAGGCCGAACAGTTTCTCAGTGACCAGGATCCCGCGAAACGCGACAAGTTGATTACGGCGTTGTTGGACAGTACCGACTACGCGGACTATTTCGCAAATAAGTGGAACGCCATT
>CAZITS010000202.1:0-8453 GCA_964542185.1 uncultured Pirellulaceae bacterium | reverse complement strand
GTTTGGTCTTTACCCAGACCAACGGGAGTACCAATCCACGCCACGCGTTTCGTGCCATGGTACAGGACGCCTGTCTTGACCGGCAAAGTGATCCGGACAAAGGCAGTGTCCCGCGGGTGGCCGACGCCCCTGGCTTCTACAAAGACATCTTTATGAGTAGTGGCGCCAACTTGACGAGTCGCAAACGTCTATTCGCTGCAGAGTCACTGGGCTTGTCGTATGAATATTACGCTGGTAAGGATGCGATTCAGCAAAACAAAATGCTGGTGGGGACTCCCGAGGATACAAACGGTGTTCTGCTTTATCCGGATGGCCAGCCACGTTTTCGGATGCTCTATGTCAATGGTGGAGGCGCGACGAGTCATGGAAAGTCATTGACTTTGAAAGGACGTGACCTGCTGCGTCAGTTTCATGCCAATGGTGGTAGTTATTGTGGCTCTTGCGCAGGTTCTTTTTTGAGTGGGCGCAACGTCGACAAGCGTGCCGAGCCACGTTTGGGTTACTTGCACATCTTTCCCTACAACACATTGAACACAGGTCTCAAGAAAGCACGTCTGACGCATGTGATACCAGAGGACTCACCACTCCTGCATTTTCGTAAATTTGGCGCGGACCGACAGATCGAAGCGGTTTATCACAACAACGGTAACTGGCTTTCCGCAAGCACAGGGGAGCACCTCAAAGAAACCGAAATTCTCGCCACCTATCATCATCCGGACCATAAGATCGACGGCGGCGCCGCAATCTGGGCGTATCGCAAAGGCACCTCCCAGGGACGCGTGGTGAACATCGGGTCGCATCCCGAAGGAGTCCGCGTTGGCGAGCAATTGGCCCTTACGCAAGCCTGTTTCCTGTACGCCCTGGAGGGGACGGGAACGCCACCGGTCAAGGGAACGCTGGTCTCGGGTTCGCCGCGCCGAATGGATCGGCATACCGCGGATGGTGAACCGGAGCTGACGCGGATTGGCGATCGTCAGTATCACCATTTTCGCTTTGAAGTCGCCGCCGACATGCCTCATGTCACGATCGACATTGAAGGGGATGCGGATGTCGATCTGCATCTCTACCTGCAGCGGGATTCGGTGGCGTTGGCGGGCCAGGCGGCCCACCAGAACGTCACGCCAGGTGCTGCCAAACGGCTGGAGGTCACGTTGCCACCAGGTACCTGGTATGTGGGCGTCCATTGTGCGACGACGGTCGATTCGATCAACGATCCCCAATCCGGTTTCTATCGTTATTACGCGCGGCGTGATTTGCTCAATGGGGTGGCCTACACCATTCGTATGCTGCAGACGACACGCTAACTTGCCCGCCGGTGCTCACGTCGCCGCAAGAGACGCAACGCCGGCAGGTGGTAGCGCTCCAGTGTCAGGAGCTGCAGGAGAGCATCGAGCACCCGGCGCGGTGTCTCGCCCATTCAGGCCATATGGCGGCGTATTTGTCCTGTCTGGCCTCTGGGTCATCGAGATGCCGCAATAATTCCAGTCTAGCGCTGAGTAGAGACAGGTCGCCTGTTTCCCTTGATCGGTGGCCGGTTGGTCCTGGGCACTACGCAGGACCTACCTGGGATTGAACGAGTGTCTTTGGCTACGTCGTGGCACCCGTGTAATTGTGCGCGAAGCGGGGTTTTACCAGGGATGGGACTTCATTGTGCCAGTGCGCTCGATTGACCTGATTATCGCGCCTTGGTGATAATCAGGTCATGAACATTTCTGGAGTGCACAATCGGTCGCTGGTGATCCTGTTCTCTGCCTGGGGCATGGTGGCGCTTGTGCGGACTGTGGCGGCCGAGCCTCCGTCGCCGGTCCAGTTTGCCCGCCATGTGCAGCCGTTGCTGGCAGAGAAATGTTTGCGTTGCCATGGCCCCGATCCAAAAGCGCGTGCAGCAACCCTGCGTTTGGATCGTGAAGGTGACGCAAAACGAGTTCTGGCAAGTGGTCATAGAGCGGTTGTTCCCGGTGATATTTCAGCCAGTGAGCTGCTAATCCGGGTGCGGAGTCAGGACGCCGATGTGAGAATGCCACCACCAGACGAGGGTCCGGCGTTGGACGCCGGCCAGATCGCTTTACTGCAAAGATGGATTCAGCAAGGCGCGAAGTGGCAACGCCATTGGGCTTTTCTGCCGATTGATCCTGGACCGCTACCGACGTTGCCGGTGGGTTGGATGCGTAATCCTGTCGACGCATTTATTAGCTCTCGGTTGCAGCAAGCAGGACAGACGCCATCACCAGCAGCAACGCGCGCTACTTTGATTAAACGCTTGTACTATGACCTGGTTGGTTTGCCCCCTGCGCCTGGTGATGTGGATGCGTTTGTCGAGGACGATTCCCCGACCGCCTATGAAGAACTGGTCGATCGCTTATTGCATTCGCCCCATTTTGGAGAACGCTGGGCGCGGCACTGGCTTGATAAGGCGCGCTTCGCCGACACCAATGGTTATGAGAGTGACCAGACAAGAACGATCTGGCCGTTCCGCGACTGGGTGATACAGGCGATCAATCGAGATCTGGCATTCGATCAATTTACGGTCGAGCAGCTGGCTGGAGATATGCTGCCGAATGCGACAGAGGAACAGCTGCTGGCCACTGCCTTCCACCGTAATACGATGACCAATGCAGAGGGGGGAACCGACAACGAGGAATTCCGAGTCGCCGCAGTGGTGGATCGCGTGAACACGACGATGCAGGTGTGGATGGGCATGACGGCCGGTTGTGCCCAATGTCATGACCACAAATATGACGCGATTACGCAGCGGAACTACTACGAGTTGTTTGCTGTGTTTAATCAGACTGCAGACGCGGACAGTAACGACAACGCCCCGCTGCTGCCTGCAGCCACCCAGGAGTTCCAAGCGGAATCGCAAAGGCTTGACGAGGCAATCGCCGCACAGGAGGCCGCGATGTGGGAGGAAAATCCGCGGTTGCAAGTCGCTCAAAAGGCGTGGGAATCCTCCGTGCGTGCAGCACCGGAGGACGAGGCTGCGGGTGCGCCTACGCTGGCATATGATTCCTCGACCGTGCGTGGAGTTCCTGCATCGGGTGGTGATTATGGGGAGGGTATGGGATTGTTTTTTACGGCCAATCGAGTGGTCGATGTAACCGCCCTGGGGACGGCGCTGCGTGAGCCGAAAATCACCGGTACCACGCTGACGGTTCAGTTGTTCGATATGACCTCGGGACAGGTATTGCAAAAGGTTGACTTTGCCCCTGAGTCAGCTGGCGATCCGGTTGACAAGGCCGCCTCCCAGTTTCTCTATCTCAGGCCTTTGGAGACGGCGATTCGACTGCAGCCGAAAAGGCAATACGCCATTGTCGGCGCCGGCTACAACCAGCAGAATCGTTATTTGAATGTGGATAAGTCGTCCCAGATGGGGGTGACATTCCGCGATGGTGATGGAGCGCTGACTCATATTGATTCGAAATATGGCGGGTTGCCTCCCCAGACAGTCGACCCAGGGAGTTTCGCCAATAAGATTGCTTACGGTGGACCAACATTTCAGTTCGGATCTTTGTCGATTGAACTCCGGGCGATCGTTGATCTCCCGGAGGCGGAGCGGACCGCGAAACAACGGAAACGGCTGACGCGTTATTTTCGCAGCTGGACACCGGAGTTCGCATCACGGCGCGAACGACTGACGCAATTGCGGAAACAACGCAGCAGTCTCGCTGCTCCAGCGACTCCCATTCTGCGCGAATTGCCCGGGGAGCAACGCCGCAAAACGCACATCCATGTACGTGGTAATTTTCGAGTACCGGGCGCAGTGGTTGAGCCAGCCGTGCCGGCCCTGTTTGTATCGGAAGATTTGCCTGCCGTGGTCGATCGCCTCAGCTTGGCTCGTTGGCTGGTTGATCCCGGCAATCCCCTGGTGGCTCGCGTCCAGTGCAATGCGATCTGGAAAAATCTGTTTGGCGAGGGAATTGTGCGGACGATGGACGACTTTGGGATACGTGGTGAACGGCCCACGCACCCTCGCCTGCTGGATTATCTTGCCGCGCGATTGCGAGACGGAAGCTGGTCGCGGAAACGTCTGATTCGCGAAGTCGTGTTGAGTGCGACGTATCGGCAGTCGTCGCTCTATCGCCCTGACTTTGTCGATGTGGATCCGACAAACCGTCTGTGGCATCGACAGGGACGGTTTCGAGTGGAGGCGGAAATTGTGCGTGACTTGTATCTGGCGGCAAGCGGTTTACTGACTCGCAAAGTCGGCGGCGCGAGTGTCTTTCCTCCACTGCCTCCAGGTATAGCCCAGCTCAACTATGATCGCGGATTTACGTGGGAAACGAGCCAGGGGAGCGATCGTTATCGCCGCGGCATGTACACGTTTTTCAAGCGCACGGCCCCGCATCCGAATCTAATGACCTTGGATAGCCCGGAATCGAACGTTGTCTGTCTGGCGCGGAACCGTTCCAATACCCCTTTGGGCGCGCTGGTGACATTGAATAATGAGGTCTACGTGGAGGCGGCGCAGGCAATGGCGCGACGCGCACTCTTGTTATCAGCAGTTGACGATCAGGATCGGCTTGTCCAGGTCTGGAGACTTTGCGTACCGCGAATTCCGACTGCAGGCGAATTACAACGCCTGCAATTGCTGCTTGTGCGGAGTCGCAAGTGGTATCGAAATCGTCCCCAGGATGCCAGACAGCGGGTCGGTGTGCAGGGCGTGGCTGGGGACGCTGCTTGGGAAGTTGCGGCCTGGATTGCGGTCGCCCGGGTGATTCTGAATCTGGATGAAGTGACCACGCGAGATTGACAATGAATTCGAATCAGCAAAGCAGACAGCACGCGCGCCGGGCTTTCCTGACGAGTAGTGCCTGTGGCTTGGGTGCAGCGGCCGTCGAATCCCTGTTGCGAGGTGAGACGCCACACTCTGCAGGGACAGCACGTTTTCGTCCTCGTGCCAAAGCCTGTATTTTTGTGTTTATGGCCGGTGGGCCATCGCAGCTGGATTTGTTCGACTCCAAACCGAAACTGAGGGAATTGCAAGGACAGACACTTTCCAGCGAGATGGTCGGGGATACGCGGTTTGCTTTCATCAAACCGGCGAGTGCGACGCTGATGGCCAGTCCGCGGAAGTTCTCCCGGCATGGCGAATCGGGAATGGAGCTGAGTGAGCTGCTGCCCCATTTAGGTAGCTGTGCTGACGACCTGTTGTTGGTGCGGTCAATGCAGGGCGAGCAATTTAACCACCATCCAGCGCAACTGGCGATGCAGTGTGGTGTGGCTCGAGCCGGTATGCCAACCGCTGGGGCCTGGGTGACGTATGCGCTTGGCAGTGAGTCAGCTAATTTGCCTGGCTATGTAGTGCTGACTGCGGGGCGCGGGACGAGTGGCGGTGCCACTCTCTACCAGAGTGGCTTTTTACCAACGCCTTATAGTGGTGTATTATTCCGCAATGTCGGTGAACCGGTATTGAATTTGGACAACCCAGCTGGGGTGGCTCGCGGGCAACAGACGCGAGAACTTGCGGCACTGACGGACCTTAATCGACGGGCTTACGAACGCGTTGGCGATCCCCGCATCGCTGCACGGATCAAGAGTTATGAACTGGCGGGGCGGATGCAGCTGGCGGCGCCTGAATTGACGGACTTGTCCGGCGAGTCAGAGCAGACTTTGAATGCGTACGGTGTCCTGCGCAAGGAACCCGATCCAAACGGCATGCGCGGCACTTTTCCACATTTGAAAACGTACCAGGCGTTTGCGCGTAACTGTTTGTTGGCGCGACGGATGGTGGAGCGTGGTGTGCGTTTTGTCAATATCCTCCACGCCTCCTGGGATCAACATCGCAATCTGGATGGGAATCTGGCCTACAATGCAGGCGCAGTGGATCAGCCTTTAGCGGCTTTGATCAAGGACCTGAAGCAGCGCGGCATGTTGGACGAGACGATGGTTGTCTGGGGTAGTGAATTCGGTCGCACACCCATGGGCGAGAATCTAAGTTCGAATCCTTCGGCCGCGGGGCGTGATCATCACCCCAGTTGTTTTTCGATGCTTCTGGCTGGCGGTGGAATGCGGGGTGGATTGACTTACGGGCAGACGAATGATGTGGGGTTCCGTGTTGAGAAAGACCCCGTTTCTGTAAACGATCTCCATGCAACGCTATTGCATCAGTTTGGTATCGACCACTTGCGACTGACCTATCGCTTTCAGGGCCGTGATTTTCGTTTGACCGATGTAGCGGGCCGCGTCTTGGATGACTGGATCGCCTGAAGTGCAGCCTGCACGGGCGTTTTCCAAAGGCGGTTCTCTGGAATGCAGGTAACGTCAAGGGGGAGATTGAGTGCAGTGAGCGATACGGAATTGAGTTTTCTCCGCGTTTTGCGTTGGACAAGCAAGACGGAGGGTGTTTCGACACTCGTTTTATTCGGCATCGCCATGCCGCTCAAATACTGGGCGGAGATGCCTTTAGCAGTGACCGTAGCAGGGGCTCTGCACGGCGTTCTGTTTGTTGCGCTGGTCTTGATGCTGGCGATGGCTGTTCGTAAGGTCCCGCTTTCGATAGGGTTGGCAGTCATCGGCATGGTTGCGGCTATTATTCCTTTTGGGCCGTTTTGGTTTGATCGGAAATTGCATCTCCAGCAGACGGCTCGTTCGTGACGACGCAGCGGTCGGCAGATGGTGCGAAGGGGTGACAGCTGGGCACCAGGTGATCTTGTGGGCAACGCCATGTCACAAAGACAACTTGTCTGTTTGCAGCTGGTCCTCCTGCTTGTCTTGGGAGTAGTCGCTTTTGTGATGACAGGGCAGCCGCTGATTGGAATACTGCTGCCCTCGATCCGCGCGAGTTGGCGGTCCTTGCAGACGGCAATCTGGTTGGTGCGCTTCGATCATTCGCGAAGTCGCGGTGTCATTTGTGGCCTGTTTTGTGTGGCGACAGGCTGCTGGAAAATCGCGGCGTCCGCACTGTTGTCGCTGGTTTGCATGATGGTGTTTTTCTACTTGACTGCTGTCGCTCCAAACATGGACCGTTTTGCTGCGGTGATGACCACGTTGACGGTCGGGGTTGTCATGACGTCGGCATTGGGGTTGATGGCCTCGGTCGCCGCCTGGGCAGTGGGCCTCCGGGTGTGGGTCCATCCGGACCTTCCGGATATGTTGGACAAGGCACGGCAGTGGTCGGCAGCAGAGCCTGGCCTGGCGAAATGGAATCACGCGATGCTGGTGTTAGTGACTTCACTGGCAGTTCCCGCTGTAGGGGGTTGCGGATTCGTGTTGCTCCAGCCGGGAAGTATCGTGCGGGCCTTGTCGATCTATGGAATCACCCTGTTGGTGGTTTTGGTGACGTACTGGTGGCTTGCGCCGCGGATACTGGCAGAAGATCCGCTGGCATGCTGGTCCGATGATCTGGCCGGTCGTGCCGGCGGAGATGATACTGCGGAGATGACTTCGGCTAGCTCGTGAGTGGTGGCAGTCGCACATCGACACGTCTGTCGTCGCTGGTTGTCATGGTCGCAGTGGGGCAGCTAAGATAGGGGGCCCGCCGGTAGAAATGTTTTGAGGTGGTCGCGTCTTTGTGGAACATTACGGCTGTGTCAGAGCACCGCGTCATCCCGCTGTGGCATGTCGCTGCGAGCATGGTCGGTGTGGTTGTTCGGGCCCCGTCAATGGCAGCTTTCACAGCTGTTTGAGTCACCTTATTCCTAAGGGAGAGTGGAGATGAATGGCGGTCGATTGAGATTTTTGTTGGCGTTGTCTGTGGGGTTCATGGGGAGTTTGCCAGTGCAGCATACGGCCGCGGAAGAATTGCTTGTTTTTGTCACGGCATTTGCACCCGGAGAAGAGGGTTCAATTTACGCTTATCGACTCGATGTACAGAGCGGTCAGCTAAAACAAGTGCAGCGCAACAGGGATGTCGAACACCCGTTTTTTATCGCCTTGTCACCGGACCGCAAGTTCTTGTACTCGATTCATGCGGCCGGGCAGTTTGGTGGTAAGGAGCACGAACAGGTGGCCGCTTTTCAGATCGTCGATGAGAGCGGGCAGCTCAAGCTCCTGAATCGGCAGTCGGCACGGGGGACCGCCGCGTGTTACCTGGATGTCGACAAGACCGGGAAAACTGTTGTGGTGGCGAATTATTCGAGTGGTAGCGTGGCTTCGCTGCCAGTGCGTGAGGACGGATCGCTCGGCGCAGCCGCATCCTTTATTCAGCACCGTGGGTCGAGTGTTAATGCGGATCGTCAAGAGGCGCCACATGCGCATAGCATTATCGTCAGTCCTGACAACCGATTTGTATTTGCCGCCGATCTGGGTCTTGACCAGGTACTTGGTTACCGGTTGGATGGCGCCGGCGGCAAGCTGCAGTCCCATCGCCAGCCATTTGTACGAACCTCGCCCGGTGCGGGGCCACGGCATCTGACCTTTCACCCCAACGGAAAGCACCTTTATGTCATTAATGAAATCCACAATTCGGTGACTCTGTTTGACTATGATGCCAAATCAGGATTGTTGGTCGAACA
>CAZITS010000201.1:0-8455 GCA_964542185.1 uncultured Pirellulaceae bacterium | reverse complement strand
CGCCAGCGGCCGTGTCGCTGTTGGCCGTGTCGCTGTTGGCCGGGTCGCTGTTGGACGTGTCGCTGTTGGACGTGTCGCTGTCAGACGTGTCGTCATTCGCCGCAGCGTTGTCGGACGATTCGGTATCGGCCGTGACCTCGCGTTTTTTCTTCCCGCTTCTTCTCTTGCGTTTTTTCTTGGCGGGCTTTTCTTCGCTGCGGTCGTTCGAGTCGTCCTTAAGCTCCTCGTCGGGAGCGGTATCTTCATCGTGGGTTTCGTCTGCCATTCACTCCGTTCCTTTTGATCCGGAAAGCAATCGCTTCCCAAGAGTGTACCAGACCTCCGGAAAAACGCTACGACGCTGGGGCGACAGTTCGTTGCTTGCCGATTTGCGCATGATGCCCCGGGATACAGAGAGTACAGACATCCCCCACGAAGGGTTGACTATCGCCGGCGTGCGTGGGCGGACGTGGCAGTACATTTGTCGTATAATTGGGCCATTCACGGCATGGTTAAACGCTTGCCAGCGACGGACACCAGGGTGCATCGACTATTCAGTCTGCACCGATTGGGGTGCCTGGCGGAGCTGGATTTTCTGGGACCCCAATCGTTGCGATGAGGAAGGAAGAGAAGGTATGGGAGAGGGAATAGTTGATCTCCGGAGTGACACGGTGACGCGGCCCACCGAGGGAATGCGACAAGCAATTCTCGCGGCACCCGTGGGCGATGATGTGATGAACGATGATCCGACTGTGCTCGCATTACAGAATCGAGCGGCTGACATGCTCGGCAAGGAAGCAGCCCTGTATATGCCGTCTGGAACCATGACCAATCAAATCGGTGTCCGGATTCACTGTAAACCGGGTGACGAGTTCCTGTGTGAAGTCAATTGCCACATTTTGAATTATGAGCAAGGTGCGTTCGCTCAGCTGAGTGGCGTCGTGGGTCGGCCGATTGTCGGAGACCGGGGCATTTTGCAGCCCGAGCAGTTCCAAGGATTAATCCGTCCGGAAAATGAGCACCTTGTCAGGACACGTTTGGTCTGCCTGGAAAACACGCACAATCGAGGTGTGGGACGCGTGCAGCCTTACGCTGCGGTTGAGGCGATCTGTGCCTGGGCCCACGAAAATGGTCTGCGGACGCATTTAGATGGAGCCCGCTTATTCAATGCGGCGGTCGCTTCAGGAATCGATGCGGCAGCATGGGCAAGCCATTTCGATACTGTGAGTATTTGCTTTAGTAAAGGATTGGGAGCGCCAGTGGGTTCCGCACTGGTCGGCAGTCAGGAGTTCATTCAGGAAGCTCGCCGGCATCGCAAAGCATTCGGTGGCGCTATGCGTCAGGCTGGCGTGATTGCCGCGGGTGCCCTCTACGCGCTCGAACATCATGTGGATCGTCTTGCTGAGGATCATACGCACGCCGGTATTCTGGCCGATGCTGTGGAGGTTGCCGAGGGCCTGGAGCTGCATTCACGTCCCGACACCAATATTGTGTTTTTTGATGTCGACAGTGCGTTGGGAGAAGCTGCTGATTTCGTCGCTGCGTTGCAGAAAGAAGGAGTCTACATGTTAGCGCTGGGGCCAGGGATGGTGCGTGCCGTGACACATCTGGATGTGTCTGCGGATCAGGTCCGTCGCGCTGCCGAGGTGATTCCCCGTGTGGCACAAGAGTGCGCGTCAGGACTCCGAGCCGAGGCGGTCAAAACGAGTACTTATTGAACCGAGTCCCGGCAGTCTATGGGCTGCGGCAAAGTCGTTTTCGCGGGTCGCAGTGCCAGCTTTGTGTGGATCCGCAGGCACGTAGTTCATGACCGCAGCAAATTGGTTTACTCGGGCAATGGGTGTCGTTGGAACGGATCTTCTATTGTCTCGTGCTTGAGAGGCAGGGCAGAGATGTTGCCGGTGCGGGCCGATTGGGAAGCCTGCGGCGCTGGATACGCTGAACCAACCGGGCCTTCGCTGGATACGTGACGGGATTCCTTTTCGAGCAGCATGAGAAGTTCCCGGGAAGGGTTCTTGATCACGACGAGCTTCTCGTTGGTTTCCTGGCCCGGTCGCCGGATAATGCAGAAAAGCTCTCGGCTGGGGGAAGCCTGTGATACAGGGCCACCGGTTTCGCCCACACGTGCTGACGCCAGCCGTGCTCGTACCAGACCGCTTGCAGAACCAGCCGAGGCGGTGTGTGACGGCTGGGTCAGGTGACTTTGGCCAATCATTTGGAGTTGCTCGTGGATAACAGGAAGTCCCACAAAGACCCCCTTGCGCTCGTCCATATCAGCGGCTCTGCAGATACCGGTCAGGCGCCCACGCTGGTCAAACAGCCCGCACCCACTGACCCCGTCGGTGGGTTGTCCCGTGACTTCGATATTGGCCGGCCCGAGGTAGCGGTTTAATGCACTAACCTGGCTCTGTCGCAGTTTGGGTAATGCCCCTCCTTCACAACCGACTGAAAAAACCGGTTGTTGCAGAGCCAGGCGGAAGCCGTGCTGGGCAACGGGGACTGGTGTCACGGGACGGGGGGGCTGCACCACCAGGAACGCGATATCGATACGGTCGGCGTCGAAAGCGAGTACGGTTGCAGGTAGCACCTCTGGTTTGCGCTGGCCGTAGAGAGTCACCAGGATTTTCGAATCGTTCCCGGATTCGCGGAACAGATGGCCGCATGTGATGATTAACGCCTCACCCTCGCGGCTGTCGATAATCGTTCCGGTGCCGAACGAACTGCCATCGGAATCAGAAACCTCAATCTTTACGGTTGCCTGACGGGCTCGCGTGGCTGGAGAGTCGTTGTGACCCACCGGTTGCTTGCGAGGCCCCGTCGAACTGACGTTGGTTACCTGGGGTGGAGTACCAATCGCATCTCCGTTGTCAGGCAGTGCCACAGTAAGTGGTTCCGGATCTTCAGGGATCTCTGGAGGCACTGGATCGGGCGATTGAAACCGGACCGGGTTATTGCGATCCGGCGCGCGACGTGTTTGCATGATTTGCCGCAGCTTTGAGTAACTGCTGCGGCCGACGATGCGGTTTGTTTCGCGCCCATTTCGGATCATCACAAAGCTAGGGACGCGACGTATTTGATGTTTTTGGGTCAGATCCGGGAACTGCTCGACATTAATCGACTGAACCGGTAAACCAGCATCACGTAACCGCTTGACAGTGACTTGCATTGCCCGGCAATGAGGGCAGCGGGGTGTTTCAAAGACGAGCAGGTAATCTCCAGGGTTACTGGCGATGATGGCTGTCAGCAGGCTGAGTTGCAGCGTGACCATGTCTTCCCTCCGTGGAATGGTGTCGCAGCGCGGACCTGCGGGTGGCCCACGGTGATCCTCCAGATCGGACACCACCACAATGTGTGCGGAACGTCGAATCCAGGCAATACCAGTTTGGGGCTGCTGGGGCCCGCCGGTCACCGGCACAGAGGCCGCACTGTGGCGGGCTACTTGCTTTCAGTTGAGTGCTGGTGCTTTTGAGGGTCGTGGTCAAGATGCTGCTGATTGAGGTGCAAGTGTAGATCCGGGCGGGCTTTGATCAATTGCGTGAGTCCTTCCTCAGTCGTTTGGGAGCCGTCCAGATAGAAGCTCTCCAGTTGTTTCATGCGGGCCACATGTTGCAGCCCTGTATTCGTGATGTTGACGTCGATGAGATGCAGGAAGCGAAGAGTCGAAAGTCTGGTCAGATGGTCCAGTCCTTCGTCCGTAACCTGTGGGCTCGCCAGCCGGAGGTACTCCAGGCGTGGCAGTTGGCTGAGCAGTTTCAAGCTCTGGTCGGTTAAATCGGCCTGAGGCAGATTGAGGATCTTCAGTGTTGGATGTGCGGCCAGATGGGCAATACCCTCATCGCTGACAAGAGATTTGCGTAACCTCAGGTGTTCGAGCGCCGTCAGGCTCTTGCACACAACCAGACTTGCATCGCTGATGCGACCCTGATTGAGGATCAGGTGATGGAGGCCGGATAAGCCAGTGAGGCTGGAGAATTCCTCGTCGGAAACGACGCGTGCACTTACGCGAATCGAGTCCGATCGCTGTTCACGAACGGCCTTAGTCTGTTGCAGGAAGTCGAGTTCCTTGGCTGCCGGCGCGTCGCTGCTGGACTGTGCAGGTGGGCGCGATTCCCAACTCGGTTCGTGGCAACCGCTGGTCAAGGCCAGCAGGATTATCCAAATCAGCGGGTGTCGTTGGGGCATGGGAGTTCTCAAGTTCGGCTGAGCCGGTTGGGGCATGTATGAAAGCCTGGTGTGGGGTGACGGGGGACGGTGCGCATATTGTAGTCGTCCCGATTGAATTTCCGGCCAATTTCTGTCGCAGTCAGCGACTCGCGGCGGGGCACGCAGTCCACGATTCGCTCTTGTCGGGTTTACTGCAAAACGCTAGGGTTTCGCAAGATTTTTCCCGTCTCACGCGAATTGGCCGGGCATGCGTAATATTACCTGGAACCCTGATCTCGTCATTGGCCGTTGTCGTGGCTGGTCGCCGGTGCGCGTGATTTACCCGGAATGGGTTTTATGCTGGTGCGTGCTGCTGTTGCCCGTCCTGGCAGGGTGCCGGATCGCTGCCGAGGGTCAGAATGCCCAGGGGGTACGGTTGTTCGAGCAGGGGCGATGGGAGTCTGCGGTTGACCAGTTCCAGCAGGCTTCTGTCAATGATCCAGAGAATGCAGATGCGATCTATAACCTGGCCGCTGTCCATCACCATCGTGCGCGGACGTTGAAGAATCGCAGCGAGTTTGATCAGGCTGAGGAGCAGTATCGACGTTGTTTGCGGATCGCCCCGAATCATGTGGACGCACATCGTGCACTGGCGGTTCTGTTAGCCGCCACAGAACGTGTGGAATTGGCCGAACAGCATCTCCGACGATGGGCGGCACAGAGTCCTGAGCTGTCCGATGCCCGTGTGGAACTGGCGCGTTTTTACGAGGAGCGGCAACAGCCAGAGCAGGCGAAACGATTCCTGCAGGAAGCCATTGCCATTGATCAAAACAATGCCCGTGCCTGGGCGGCGCTGGGCCGTCTGCGCGAACGCAGCGGAGATCGGAACCAGGCCCTGGCGAACTACCAGCGTGGTTATGCGCTCGACCCTACGCAGGCCCCGTTGGCGCAACGTATCGCAGCGCTGAGCAATGGCGGTCGTGGTGTGCCTGCTCCCGCTGGAGAAGGACGCACCAGGTTGGTTGATGTCGAACGGACACCGGTACCGGCAGGGCAACGCCGCTAATTGCGGTTTTTCGTGGGTGACCGCCGGGCTGTCCTCGTGTCGCTCAGGTGTTGATGTGCGTTTCCAGGAACCTGGCGAGACGGTGGAAGTCGCTGTTCGGTTCGATATACCGTACTCGTGTCACCAGGGTCGCGGGGTCGATAAGTTCGTCGAAAGGAACGTATCGCAAGTCGAGTTGGCCGGCGACCGATACCATGACGCCATTGTGTTGCTCTTCCACAAGGGCCCGATAAGCGCCAACACCCAATTGGCTTCCCAGCATGACGTCGAAAGCGATCGGTGCGGAGCATCGCGACTCATAACCGAGTTGTAACCCGGTGACTTTGCGTTGCTGGTTCGTTTTTTCCTGGTATGAGGTAGCGACCAGTTTTGCCAGTAGCCGTGAGAGATTCACATCGGCAATGGAAATATGGCCGTGATCGTCACGAGGTACACCTTTCAGGTATTCTGCCGGAAGATACTCGGAGAGGCCCTCTGCGACTACAACCACGCCAAATTCCTTCCCTGCCTCTTCACGCGATTGCATCATTTGGACGATGCGATTGACGACTCGCTCGACGTCCATGATCGGACGCGAGTGGGTCTCTCCGGTGCTTTGATCTGTATACGTCTCGTCGAGCCGATCTTCTGGTCCCAGATCTTCGACACTGATGACCAGGCTGGCTTCTCCAGCGATCGCAGCGGCATACGCCAGCCAGCCGGCGCTGCGTCCCATCGTCTCGGCAATGAAGTAGGCCCGCCCGGCCTCAGCGTCATGGATCAGATTGCGAATTTCTGATGCCAGGGTTTCCGCTGCAGAGAAAAACCCGAACGTAAAATCGATGCCGTGATAATCATTGTCGATGGTCTTGGGTAAATGTACGATCGGAATCCGATGTGTGCCGGGCGGCAGTCGATCCTGGAACAATTTAAGTTTGTTGGCTGTCTTCAGTGTGTCGTCACCACCGATCGAGATGAGTGCATCGACGCCGAGTGAACGGAGTCCATCGTAAACCCGGTGGAGTGGTGCCACACATTCGGGATCTTCCAGGTGGGCAGGTTGGGAGACTAACTTGCCTGGGTTGGCGCGTGCTGTCCCAATCAAGATTCCGCGAGCGTTGCGTGTCCGTTTTAAGGTTTGCTCATCGAGTTTCAAAAAGTCCGTGCCTTCTTGCAGGGGCTGATCAGAAGAAAAATCGATGAGTCGCGAGTAACCATGGCGGATGCCGATGACCTCGATCCCGTTCTGCAAGAATGCGGAAGCACAGGTTGAAATGACTGCGTTGGCAGCTGGCGCTGGCCCTCCCGCGAAGAGGATGGCCACACGTCGAAAAGGTGGTTGGTCTGGTCTAAGATCGGACATGACGCGCGGAAGCCTGTGGTGAGTGGACAGCGAGGTGCCGAGCAATTGTGAAGAGCAAACGACGACACACGGTTGTTTTTTGTGCCACGGTCGGGGCGTCGATTGTATTTTGCTGACCGGCTGTCGCCAAGCGGCTGGAGGCCCTCGGCAGGAGGTTTCCTGATATTCCCCTCGTGGTTTGTGTCGGTTAGGTTGCTTTGCGCAATTGGAGACCCAAGAAATATCAGCGGTGAGAACGGGAACCGCCTGTTGGGTTTGCCTGGGAGTAGTCACAATAGGAGTAGGAGATTGTTGAGACAGGGGTGGCCTGCCTTCATCGGTGGGCTTTACCGGACTGCCGCGTCGGTTGGTGGACCTGGCGGCATGGATCCTGACCGACGTTCTTTTTGTGCCTG
Source organism: uncultured Pirellulaceae bacterium (assembly GCA_964542185.1). Classification (GTDB taxonomy): domain Bacteria; phylum Planctomycetota; class Planctomycetia; order Pirellulales; family Pirellulaceae; genus UBA9264. The sequence goes on along the minus strand of CAZITS010000201.1, from coordinate 1,530 downwards.
CCCTGGGCCCAGGTTATTCCAGAATTCAGGTTGTTCCAGAAAAGGGACTCGATAGAGCCTGCCGATATGAGCGAGTCACATCCTGCGATCGGAATTGATTTAGGGACAACGTTTTCCGCCGTGGCGCGACTCGATGAAACGGGGCGGCCAACCACACTGGCTAATGTCGAGGGAGATAAGACCACTCCGAGTGTACTTTTCTTTGACGGCGGTGAGGTCATCGTAGGCAAGGAAGCGGTCAAGGCGATGGGTGACGAGATGCCGTGTGTGGCAGATTGTGTCAAACGCGAGCTCGGCCAACGCATCTATTCCAAAGAGCTTGCCGGCAGACAGTATCCCCCCGCAGCGTTGCAGGCGTGGGTTCTGCATAAACTTGGCCAGGATACGCGTACTCAGGTTGGTCCGTTCCATAAGGTTGTGGTGACCGTCCCAGCTTATTTTGACGAGGCGCATCGGAAGGCGACCCAGGACGCGGGGTACATGGCGGGTTTCGATGTGATGGATATCATTAATGAACCGACTGCCGCAGCCGTCGCCTTTGGTTACCAGCAGGGTTACATCACCGCACACGAGGGAGTGATTCAGAGTCAGAATATCCTCGTTTATGACCTGGGCGGTGGTACCTTTGATGTCACTGTGATGGAAATTGGAGACCGTGAATTTCGCGCCCTGGCGACCGATGGAGATGTCCACCTGGGTGGGCAGGATTGGGATCGTCGGCTGGTGGATTTCGTCGCCGAAGAGTTCATGACGAGATTTGCTTCGGATCCACGGCAGCATCCTAACAGCCTGGGTCGGTTGTGGCGGGAATCAGAAGACGCAAAACGAACACTTTCTGCCCGCAGCAAAGCCACTATTCTCTGCGAACATGGTGGCCATTCACTGCGGGTTGAAGTCACCCGCGGTCAATTCGAGGAGCTCACAAGAGACCTTCTGGACCGGACCGCTTTTACCACGCGCGCGACGCTCCAGGCGGCGGGCCTTGCCTGGGCGGACGTGGACCGTGTGCTGCTTGTGGGCGGGTCAAGCAGAATGCCAGCGATTGGCGCCATGTTAAAAGAACTCAGTGGCAGGGAACCTGATCGGACTGTGTCTCCCGATGAGGCGGTAGCGCACGGTGCGGCCCTGCATGCCGGTGTTCTGTTGGCTCGGCATGCTGGGAAGTCTCCGAGTTTCAAGATTGCCAACGTCAATTCTCATAGCCTTGGTGTTGCCGCTACCGATCGAAAAACCGGGCGGCCCCGTACAGCGACACTTATTCCCCGCAACACGCGTTTGCCAGTGACTGCCAAACGGATCTTCCATACGCAGAAACAGAATCAAAAATCGATCCTGGTACAGATTGTCGAGGGTGAGAACGCGATACCAGACGCCTGTTCCCAGGTAGGGCGGTGCAGTATTCGCTCGCTGCCGGACGAACTGGCTGCCAGAACGCCAGTTGAGGTTTGTTTTCGCTATCTGGAAAACGGCAGGTTGACTGTTTATGTTGCGATCGAGGGAATTGAGAAACGCGTCAAGCATGAGTTGCTT
>CAZITS010000200.1:0-8468 GCA_964542185.1 uncultured Pirellulaceae bacterium | reverse complement strand
ATAAAAGAGCAGGTAGAAAGAGGTTGCCAGCAGCAGCCCGCAAAACAGGGAAATACGAGGCACAAAGAACAAAGCCAACAACCCAATTCCTGCGCCGTATTTCAATAGTTCTGCCGCCGCGATGCCACCACCCCAATGCAGAACAACTGCTTGCAAATTAAAGACCATTTCCCGATGAAATGCAGGCGCTTCCGTAGGCAACCCGGCAAAACTAACCAGCAGTTGCAGGTACTGGCTACCGCCCTGGAACAAGCACCCAATTCCGGTCAGCACCGCAAACGCGAGTGTCGCAGTTACCGCAACGCGGATCTTTCCACGCAACATCAACAACGGCACCCACCGCAAGGCAATTGGTTTGACGAGCAATGACGCCAGCAGCCAGCCTGTCAGCCAGGTATCCGAACGGTTTTCCACAACCCCGAGCAAGAAGAGATAGAGACTTGTATTCAGAAAGAACTGATACTGCCCGGACCCGATCTCAACGCCCTGCACAAAAAACACCCACCACACAAATGCCGCCAGGACGAACCGGGGCGACTGGCCAGCGCGACGGTAGAGATCGACAAACAGCAGGCTACTGATGACCAGCTTGATCAAGGAGAAAATGGCGAAACCAGTGGGAATACTCACCCCTTGCAACGGCAAGCCGAGCAACAAAGTGAAAACAGGATGGTACACATTACCACGCACCAATGGGTACTCGGCAGGCATTGTAAATGGACCACACAAATTCCCGCCCTGACGCCATTCCAGCACTGCGTGGGGAATCTGAGAATAGTCCATCGTCTTCTCACTCTGGATTGCATCCCAAGGAAAAAACCAGAGGAGGTGATCGGTACGCAATGCGGATGCGTAATAGAACAAATGGATCGCCACAAAAAGACCAATCCAATACCACTTCATCTTCTGCAATGCACCCTCCTGGCAATTCCCTGTTCACTCCTGCTGACACCCAACGACTCAGGCCCCTTGTCCCATTACGGACTGTTCCAGCAGCACGAAACGTACAATAGATCTGCTTTCTTCAGCGCACCTGCGAAGTCACACCAAAGGCAGTTTGCCATCAATCTGATTTCCTGCCGTCAGCGAAGTTGATTTTCCCAAATTGTGATCATCCCGGGCAAGGGAGATAACCCGATCGCCCGCGGAGTAATCCCTTCGAGCGTAAAGTGCCCGGTCAATAGATCCAGGTCACCGTCGGCATCCACATCCGCACATTTGACGGTGGCATGCGAATAACGTCCCGTTTCCAGGACGTGTGTTTCAAACTGCCTTGGACTGGTCTGCTCAAGCCAAACCAGTGATGCCACTCGTTTACCGTCCAGCAAGTTCACTCCAGTCTGGGGATCGGTAATACCAAATGGAAGAAAGGCTGACGCGACAATATCCAGGTCGCCATCAGCGTCCAAGTCACCGCTGCTGACGGCAAGTCCCCCGGGGAGTGGCGTCAAAGCATGCCGCTGAAACGGGAAGCTGCCTTTGTTTTCCAGCCACTGAACCTGGTGATAAGGCCGGTAGATCTGGAAGTCGAGTGTATCTCCATTCACCAGCAGGACATCCAGGTCGCCATCACCATCCACATCCGTAAGCTCAATCCCAGCAGAGCCATACCCCGCATTATTTGCGTCAAACACGACCTCTTTGCGAAACTTGCCGTCACCCTGATTCAAGAATGCCACAATTTTTTCGTGCTCCTGGCTGATCAACGCCATAAAATCCAGGCGTCCGTCACCATTCAGATCCGCAACGGGGACGTGTATCACGCCAGCGCGATCATCGAGAGTGTGCACCTCAAAATGCGGCTCACGATAATCGGTCGTACGATTCTCCAAATACAACACATGACCGGAAAATTGTCCTCCGAATTCTGCGACTACCAAATCGCGATCACCGTCGCCGTCAAAATCCGCCGCCCTGACATCCGCAATCCGTCCGACCCCGGCAAGTAAACTCGTCATCTGGTATGCGCCCGATTCATCAGCATGCAGCCACAGTACCTGCCCCTTCTTTGCATCGGATGTCTGTAATGTCCCCAAATCGGCAACTAATGCATCAGGACGTCCATCTTCATCCAGGTCGGTGGTCTCCAGGTGTCCTGGATGTGTGACTTTGCCCAGGAACGAGAGCGTATCTCGTCCCGCCCTGGGTTCCCAGACGAAAATCTGCCCTGTCGGCATATCTGTAATCAAACTTGCATTGTGTTTTTCCGTACCCCAAGGCGACCACTGAATATTGGAGACCCCCTGATACACAGGCAAAGCAAACTGTCCGGTATTCTCTCGATCCACTCCGATCGCAAGATCGCGTGTCTGGAAGACAAGTGGCGAAGGGGTTCCCTGGGGCGGTTCAATCTCGAAACGGTCAGGAGCACGATCCTGAAAAAATCGCAATGTTGGCGCAAAAGGGGGCACTTTCTTTGGATCAAAATCACTATGCTCCAGAAAGCCGTACGCCTGCCTCAGCTCCTTTTCCCAGAATCCCTTCGGAATCGTCTGTGGTTCAGGGTATGCGTGGCAATAGGTGCATGCCTCACGTATCTGAGACTCCAACAATTGCTTGTCAACGGCTGCGACCACTTCACCAAATTCCTGCACCGCGGTTGTCGCATTTGGCGCGTCGTGAGGCGGTACCACTGAAGATGAGCCGCACCCAGTGGACAAGCCGAGGGACACCAGGATCATTGCTGCCTGCACCCTGGTTTTCGTCAGCATCAAAAAACCCTCCGAATCGATCGTCTCACCTATCGCCAGCCACATCAAACCGTTCACGATCTCAATACCGTTTGAAGATGAGGCGTCTTGCGAGTCACAGTTGAGGCTGGGTCGCCAAAACGAACTGTACGCATTGCCACCAAAAGACTGCAACCGATAATCAACCATCCTAGCCAACTAGGAGACAACCATAACCACCACACCAACCCCAGAACGATTCCACCGGTGGACGCATGCCAGGTCAATCGTTCCATGTTCCACTGCCCTGACAGCCCTCTCCACACAACGCACGCGACAACAACCGTAAGGATGGCGGCCAGAGTGCGCCACATCACGGATCGATCAAACGCGACATGCCGACCAAGCTTCAGAGTAGATTGGTCACCCGTGAATTGCAGGTAAATTCCTTCACGGTAATCACCAAGACGGGTAACTAAAGCTAACGGCCCGGGCGCTGTGGTCAGAGTCGATTGGGGCTCCACTATTTCAAGCCGCTGGCCGACATCCCGCCAGCGCGTATTCAATTCTTCCAAAACAGACGTATCTCCCGGAAGGCGTGCCCCGGCATCAATCTGAGCGAGTCGTGTATGTGTTTCGGTATATCGTTGCCACCAGGACAGATACCAGCGGCTGCGATCTTGATAAGAAAAACTCCGCGCGGTACCAGCAGCAGCAGTCAACAAATCCGTCAAACTGCGCAATCGCGCGCCTCCGTGCTCCAACTCGGAAACAACCGCTCCTTCCACCACATCTGGACTGCGCAACTCGCGGCCAGCGACCTGCACGTACCAGAGTGTTTGCTCAACCGGAAAGCTCACTACGCGAGGTACGAATAATGTCCTGTCTGCAATCGCTTTCTGTGGGACGTCGTAGATCACCTCAATTCGCTGTGGTAACGGTTGGCGTCCCAGATCCAGCCGCCACTCATGCTTGCCTAAAGACGTCAATTCGCCGGGATACCCATCAACAGAGACATGTAACAACCGAAGTCCATCCGGAACTTCAAGTACACAGTACTCTCGCCGTCCGGCTACCAGGTGAAAACTGCTCGCACCAAATCGATGTTGTGAATCGCAAATGACACGATGGTCTGCAAGTTGCACTCGCGCCTCAATGCGGTCTTCTTGCCGGACGGGAGCCACACGGGAACGCGCGGTAAGCTCAAACACAGTGTGACCGGGTTTTGCGCCGATCTCGCTGGGCGGCACAACCACGCGCCGCAAGTCGATCCCCTTCCAGAATAGAGGCCTGTCCTCCAATGTCTCCGGCACGATCAGGTACCGTTCGGTCTGCGCAACATCTCGAGGCACGATCGGCAACAACAAATCACTATTTGCTGAATCCGCATTCACCAGACGCGTCATTCGAACGGTAAAGCTACGCAGGCCCATGGTTTCTGGATACAAGACCAGTTCACGGCCATTCCGATCGGCCAGAACCCGAGACGTGCTTTGTGTCCCCTCCGGCAAAGTCACGGAAGTACTCTCGCTGCCGGGAAGTTCAAGACGCAATGCATCTAAAGTTCCCTTTTCGCCTCGAAAGAAGACGTCACTCTGGGCGGACCAGTCACCGTCTATCGGCACAAGTCGAGTAATGATTTTGGCTTGGATCCGCGTGGTCCTTTTCTGGATACGCGCACGACAGCGATCCACCCCGTCTTTAACCGCAGGTGTGCAAGAGTAACTGCCAACTAACCTTCCCCATCCCGGTCGATGCCGTTCCCAACCTTGCTCGTCCGTTGCCTGCCAATGCACCGGAGACGCAAGGACGACTCGTAATTTAGGGTCACGGTAAACCCTTACCCGTCGTGTGTTCACCGTACTTGCTACGGGCTCGATGGACGGCAACTCGACTTCGTCTGCCACTTCCGTCATACCACCGCGCAGCAACACCTGGGCCGGATCCGACGTCGGATTCCTGAGAAACACCGAAACGCGACCACCGGGCGCACGCGACCAGTGAGAAAGCAGCGGCACGCCATTCCCAGTCACCTCAACGTCATACACCTTCATCTCCGGAGACGTTTCAACGTAATACTGCCAAACCGATTCACCCGCCGTGCGCAGCTGCGCCACCCACTCCATCTTCACTTCGCGCTCGCCAAACAAAATGTCTAACTGCGAATCCGCTGTTACCGTGGCAGCCCGTAATTGTGTCATGATGCCCCACGTACCCTGCAGGTCACTCACCACGTAAGCGAGATTTGGAGGCGTGACATCGGCTGACCAGACGTCGGCCAGGTCGGCCGCATCCATAGAAATGAATCCGGGTACGTTTTCCGGCTGGCCTGCCAACGCGTCGTCCAACGATACGGCAAATAAGTGTCGCGTAACCTTGCCTGTACGCAACTCTAAATCCGGCAACGTCAGTTTTCCAACTCCAGTAGTTCCGGTCAGGTAAAACGTCAACGGCAACACAAACTCGTCACCTGCTTCCTCTGGCAACGTTACGTTCAGTGTCTTGGTACCCGGTCGCTCAGGATTATCTACCTCCACCACTGTCCATTCCGTCTCCTGGTCGAGCAGACGCAAGCGTGAATCAACCTCGACTTGAACCGTCTTAACACGCCCTGCGAGGACACGACCAAAAAAACGAGATTCAAACAATACACGGCCCGGGCGAACACGTAACCAGTCAATCTGTTCAAACGTAACATCGGCACCATCGGTCACGTCCTGTCGCGTTGGCGACCAACGGAACGACAACGTTTTCGACGGCCCTAATTCCACGGATGGGTTGCCAAACTGGTCACTTGTCGTTTGCCCTAACCCCGAATCCACTCGGATACCTGGCACCGGTCCTGCGCTTTCCAATCGAAACCGGGACTGCGGAACTTCAGGAATCTTGATCTGGAATCGACCGTCGCCGGGCTGTGCCCGCTCAAGTGGAAGCAGCGAAAGTTCAAGGCGGTGTAGCCCCTGAGAATTGACGGCAAACTCCAGGCTGTCTCCAGTCAGCGACCAGCGTGTTTGAATCGCCACACCATCCAGATGTGCATCCGCGATTTGCACCTCATTTTCACGTAGCGGTAGTGCGATCCACTGCTGCTCGCGACGCGCTTCCAGATCATAAACGGCGACAATCTGAGAAACCGCCAGCCGCTCCTCACGTGAGCGCGTGACCTCACATCGATAATTCGCCGCCGTAATGACCCAATCATGTGCCAGTGGTTGCGACGTCACAGCCAACTCTGTCAGACGTCGGTAAAACGCCTCTGGCAAATAGATCACATCACCCACTGGCTGGCGTTCCGCGTCGATCGGAAACAACACTTCATAGACAACTGGCGCAGCAACGCCGTCGCGCGGCTCATCCGCTCCACCGGCCACAGTGACCAGGGCCCCGAGGACTGCCATCGTCCCTGTCGACCAAAGCGGCCAGCGTTTCGAAAACGCGCCCCGGCGGGACGCCGTCTCGACCATTCCCGGCTGTAACCAGAGCAAACGGACTCCGATCCCAGCGATGACACCAAGAAATACAGCTGCAGACACAAGGTCCAGAACGTCAGGCACCAGACAGGCTACCAGGACTGAAAAGACGACTGCAGCCAAACTTCCGCGTGGTGACCGCGCGGCGCCCCAGATCGTGCCTCCTGTCGCCAAAAAGAACACTGCCCAGGCCCAGGACTGAATCGTTCCAGGTCGATAGACCTCCACTACGACATCACGTTGTTTTGGCCAATCCAACAAACGTACAAATGTACCTACTCTTGTGTTGATAGCGGGTGATGCATCATGCACATGAAGCCAGGGACTGCCTTGCGATCGATCGGCGTTCCAACTCTGCGCCAGAACCGCGCCCGGCCAACGTGCGCTTCTGGGGCTGTCCGAATCGACCTCCGACTGGAGACGGCTGGAGACGACTACATCTTCACCATGCTTCATCAGCCGCAAACCCCAGCGTTCCAGCACGCGGCTTGTCAGATCACCCGAAGCAGCGTTCCTCCAGATCGGCAAACGCGTATCCGGCGTGATGCCCACGGCAGCCAATTGCCAGCGATCGACCCATAAACGCGGCACCTGCTGCCCACCGTAAGACCCGATCCACTCACCCCATGTCTGCGGATCCACCACTCCCTGCGAAGCACTGAGTAACGCGCTAAGTTTACTGGCAGCGCGTTCAACCACATCCGTTTCATCGATGTCTGCAGGATTCCTGGCAATGCCAGACCATTCCATATCGAGGAGACGAAACGGCTTGACCTCGCTCGGTCGCAACAACGGCCCCAGGAATCGACGCAGCCAGCCACCCGTTCTAGACACAGCGCCAAATTGTACGCCTTCCTGTCCCGGACGCGGGGCATAGCCCGAGGGGAGCCAAACCAACCATTGGCGTTGTAATACAGGTGCGTCAAATGACGTGTCTGGCGGTACCAATGACGCACGACTAGCGAGCTCTGGGCCAATCGTCTCAAACAGCAGTTGGACGACCGGAAAACGCACGCCCATCGGCAAACTCAAGACAACCGGTGCATCGGTGGCAACCACTGCCGGCGGTGCCACGCGTTTGCCGTTGATCTGAATCCCATGCCAACGAGCCCCTCGAGGAATCCGAAAACTGGCTCGCCGACGTCCCCCGTTCTCAATTAGAAATGACGCTTCGTGCAAGACGTGACCATTGCGAGCCCAATGAGACACAAGCTGAAACGACCAGGCGTGCAGTGCGGTATCTATTGGACTGGAGAGTTGCTGTCGTAACCAGGCCACGGTCTGGGTTCCCGGATCATATCGATAGGTACCTCGAATCGCCCGATCACCTACCCTTTTTCCCGGCTCCCGCGGAATTCGGCTCAATGCAGGGCCTTCAATTCGGCAACTCCGTAGACCGTGGTTGGAAAAAACAAGCGTGCCTGTTTGCTCCGTCGTTTCAGGCAATCGAATCAAACCTATTTGATGCTGCTCTGCAAACCGGCTGCGGCGCGTCCCTACGACAACGAAAGGACCAGCCTGTGGTTCGACAATACCCAGGTTCCAAATGGCCCCTTGATTATCGTCCTGTGCGTAGACCCGACGTGCCGTTAGGCCAAGTTGTCGGTTACTCTCAAACCGCCATTCAACGTCTGCATCGATACTGCCAGGAAGATTTACTCGAAATCCGCGCAGCGGCGTCGATTCGGGTAAACAACGAATCTCAAACCTCTCGACTAGCTCGTCATCGCGCAGATCAACTTTGACTTCTATTTCCGCGGAAAAACGTGGTGGCTCAGTTCGCAAGAACACAGCGAGTTCTGGCGGATAGACTTTGGCAGTCATAACCATGGCACTGGGACCCGCTTGCACAAGCTGACGGTCTGTCGACACCAGGTCGTCATACAGAATCCGTTCCACACCACGATCCCCAGTCAACTCAACTTGCCGAGTCGGCTCTACTGGCACACTTACCAGATCACGACTGGTCACACCCTGATCAAATGAAATTAGCGGCAATTGCAGTCCCTTAACCAACGGACCTTCTGCGGGCAACGCTTTCGAACAGGTCAAATGAAATGTCACATTGCGGTCTCGTGGAAGAGACCGCGCAAGTTGCAGTACGACGCGGCGTTGCGGTAGTCGCCCGCCCACCGCATCTGGCTGCAGCGCAGATACCACCTGAAAACTCTCCAGAAGATCCGGTGGATCTGCCTCGACCAGCTCGACATCCCAGTCCGCTGGAATCGACGACGTCAATTGAAAAAGCTCTCCCTGCAACGCCTTCACTCGAGCCACCACATCGGCCCGCGCTGTTCCGGCTCGAGAGCGCAACGTCGTCCCCAGGTCC
>CAZITS010000199.1:0-8482 GCA_964542185.1 uncultured Pirellulaceae bacterium | reverse complement strand
GTGAAATTGATCCAGGATGCCGGGCTCACGCTACCAGAAAGCAGCGAATGCGAATCCTGCCCCGCGAGCTTTTAAGTTTGCCGTTTTGCCTCTACGGGCTGGTCAAACTCAGCGGCTATTTCTAGAGTTCTTGTAAACATGGCCGGGCAATGCAACCGGTACCCGGACTCGTTAATTGCCAGGACTTGCTGTATCGATCGCCAGGCGGCGGCAAGGCACCCGTTTTTTGCAAACACCCAACTTCTGCAGAAATACCGTCAAATGAAGCAAACACCCGCAAATAAAAATGCAGAGGAGGAACGCCTGCAATGCATGGAAGTATGGGGCGGCAATCGAGCCACTGAGCGTTGTTTTCAGTTACCTGGGATGAGTATCTCGTTGTATAGCCATCCTTACGGCCACGATTCAAGCGGTGGCGACGTCTACTACCTTTCTTCATGCGCTGCAGGGCGACTGACGAGACTTCTCCTGGCAGATGTCAGTGGCCATGGCTCGACCGTATCGGGAATTGCCACAGGACTCCGTGACCTGATGCGGAAAAACATCAACCGTATTCGGCAAACTCGCTTCGTGAAAAACATGAACCAGCAATTCTCGAAACTGTCCGAAGGTGGTGGTTTCGCCACTGCAGTGGTCGGATCGTATTTCGCTCCAACCCGCAGCCTGTCGCTCTGTAACGCCGGACATCCACCGCCTGTCATCTTTCGGCAGCAAACACAATCCTGGACAACCATTGATCATGACCTGACACCGTCCAGTCAGATTACCGACACGCCTTTGGGCGTGGTCGAAGCGGCGGAGTACCGGGAATTCAGCCTGCCGTTACAGACGGGGGATATGGTTCTCTGCTATAGCGACGCAATTATCGAATCGGAAACGCCAGCTGGCTCAATGTTGGGTACAACGGGTCTGCTGAATTTACTGGCAGACCTGGATGATCCGAGACCTGCAGATCTGATCGCCCGACTGCTCGCGCAGATTCAGTCATTTTCACCAGCAAACAACTTTCAGGACGATACTACCATGATGTTGTGCTGGGCCACGGACCAACGCGCCACCACGAAGAACAACCTGTTGGCTCCGTTTCGCATGCTGGGAACAGTTTCAGACAAAACCAGCTGGTACGCTAGCCGACGGGAGCGCGCCGAGTCGGTCCCTGGCGAGACTCTGTAGCGTCCCGCGGACCATCCTCATGCGTATCGCCGGGCCTGTTAACCGCCTTTGCGAGCTGTCGCACCATGCCATTGAATACGAGTTGGTGTAGCGGGTAGAGCAGGTACCAGTACGCCAGGCCGAAAAGGCCGACCGGATCAAACAATGCGGTCTGGCGAATCACGCTCTTCTGCTCATTTCCGGTGACTTCAAATTCCAACCAGGCGCGCCCCGGAACTTTCATTTCAGCTTGGAGACGTAGCAAATGCCCCGGTTCGTACTGCTCGACGCGCCAGAAGTCGACGGCGTCCCCGACGCGTATGTTGATAGGATCTCGACGGCCGCGGCGAATACCAACCCCGCCCACGAGCAGATCCAGGAAACCCCGCGTCTTCCAGAGCCAGTTGCCATAATACCAACCCGTATCCCCGCCAATGCGCTGGATCGCCGCAAAACTCTGCGCTGCGGGCGCGTGGACTTCAACGGCACGCGAATCGACGAGGCGGCTGCCAAAGCGAGTCCCCCCCCAGGAGCGTGGCCGTCCAGCAGACGACAACGCGTCCGACCAGCGGGTTTCTGCGATTTCACGATCTTCGTTAGTAATGGCGCGTTCGACAGCGGCGCGCAGACCACGGGGACGGACAGAGAATACCTCTGCAGCCCGTCGACTCGAAACAACGGTCGGGTTACGTAGACTCTCAACTAGTTTACGTCCCACGCGTGCATACACAGGCGTAACCAACCCGAGCCACAGGCTCGATAACCGCGGCGTGAGTACCGGGACTGGAATCATATGCCGTTGCAAGCCACGTTGTTCCGCGTATTCCCGCATAATTTGTTCGTAAGACACCCGGTCTGGACCGCCAATTTCAAAGATCTCACTCTCATTCTGGGAGAAGTTCATTGCCTCGATTAAATAGTCCAGCAAGTCCTCGATAGAAATGGGTTGGGCAAGCACACGGACCCACTTCGGACAAATCATTACAAACAGTCGTTCGACGAGTGCCCGAATGAGTTCGAATGACAGGCTGCCGGACCCAATCACGATGGACGCGCGAAATTCGACCACCTGAGCGCCCGAAGCACGTAGTAAATCGCCGGTCTCTTGTCGGCTACGCAAATGTTTTGAGAGCTTTTTATCCGCTCTGCCCAGGCCGCCCAGGTAAATGATGCGCCGCACTCCCGCTGCTCGGGCAGCAGCAGCAAAATTGGATGCGGCCTTGCGGTCTTCGTGCTCAAAGTCGCTTCGCGCGCCCATCGAATGGACAAAGTAGTAGGCGACTTCAACGCCATCCAATGCCGTTGCGAGCGAATTCGCATCAAGGACATCACCGGCTACGACTTCAGTTGTCCTGGCAACACGCCCGCGCAGGGCATCCGGTCGCCGTGACATACAGCGAACCAAACAACCATGTTCTTCCAGCCGCGGTAACAGCCGCCCCCCCACATATCCAGTCGCGCCGGTGAGCAGAATTCGAGGTGTTGCAGAAGATGTCGAAGACAGGCACAAAGTAAACTCCGTGGATGATCTGGGAAACCGAAAAAGAAACCGCTGCTGAATGCTGCCACAGCCACCAGAACGTGTTTATGGCGAAACTTTCCAGATACGCGCCACCGCGTGCGTTCCCAGCAGCGTGATCCGGCCCCGCAAAAAAGAGGGGTTGTCGTACAAGTAAAGTAATAGGGGTGGATGCCCTGATTGACCATAGGCCTTGTCACAACAATGTTCCTGCATCCCACACGAGACTTGTCCATGTACCATGTTCCCGACATTCGCTATCGAAAAGCCAACCGCGCTGGCTTTAATGTGGACGGTGCTTACGTGCTTTACTGGATGACAGGATTTCGGCGCACGGAATGGAACTTCAGCTTGCAGCGAGCCATCGAATGGGCTTGCGACCTGCAAAAACCGTTAATCGTGTGCGAACCGTTGTCCTGTTCTGGACCCTGGTCCAGCGAACGACTGCATCAATTTGCACTACAAGGCATGCGTGACAACGAGCACCGCTTGAAATCCACGCCTGTCTCGTACTATCCCTACATCGAACGCTCTGCCGGTATGTCGCAAGATTTATTCGCAGCGTTGGCGCAATCGTCTTGTGTCGTAATTCGTGATGATTTTCCTTGTTTCCCCCTGGCACCCACGGTCTCTCACGCGGCCGAGCAACTGCCCGTCCTGCTGGAAATGGTTGACTCCAATGGACTGCTGCCGTTGCGTGCCGCGGACAAGGTGTACATGCGGGCTTATGACTTTCGACGTTTCCTGCAAAAAGTACTGCGAACCCATCTGGAACACCTCCCAGAAGCCGACCCGCTACAGGCTGCCCAGTTCCCGCGTCTCGAACAAATACCCAAGCATATCCGAGATAACTGGCCGGCGGCTGATCTCGCAAAATGGGTGTCGAACACGCATTTCCTCAGCCAGTTGCCAATCGACCACTCAATCGCCACGGTGAGTGGCGTTCGCGGTGGCTCCATAGCTGGTCGGGAGATGCTGCAACGATTTATGCAAGCGCGTCTCGGTGAATATGATGTGAATCGCAATCATCCAGATGAGCAGGCAACGAGCCGGCTGTCAGCCTACCTGCATTTTGGCCATCTCTCGGCACATTGCGTTTTCGCGGAAGTGATGAAGTCCCAGGATTGGCACCTTGACGACCTGGCAACAACCGTGACCGGCCAATCTGCTGGCTGGTGGGGTGTCGCGTCGACAGTCGAAAGTTTCCTCGATCAACTGATTACGTGGCGTGAACTGGGATACAACGGCTGTTGGCAGCGGTCTGATTTCGACCAATACGAATCCTTACCCGGTTGGGCAAGACAAACGCTCGCCCAGCACGCAAATGATCCTCGTGAACATCTATTTACGCTGGAGCGGTTTGCGGGAGCAGACACCCACGATGCCTTGTGGAATGCAGCTCAGCGTCAATTAGTAGACACAGGGTACATCCACAATTACTTGCGTATGGTCTGGGGGAAAAAGATTCTGGAATGGTCAACCAGCCCTCAGGAGGCCCTGACCACCATGATCGAGCTCAACAACAAGTACGCTTTGGATGGCCAAAATCCCAATAGTTACAGCGGCATCTTCTGGTGCCTGGGGCGTTATGATCGCGCGTGGGGACCGGAAAGACCAATCTTCGGTAAAGTACGCTACATGAGCAGCAAGAATACACTGCGTAAATGCCGTGTTCGCGCGTACCTGAAACAATTCGCGCGGGCAGCAACCTGACGGGATCCTGCGAACGGTCCGCCAATCTCCACAAATCCCCTGGTCGCCACGACGGGTAACCGCAGCTGCTCCTTTGGCCCCGTATCTCAGAGCACCGCAACGACCGAGCGGCGGCGCATAACTGCCCACATACAGGCAAAACACAAAATGGACGTTTTGAACGTTTTTTGGGTAGTCACACCACTGCCGAGGGCTATTGTATCTGAGAAGCACAAGTTCAACGGCCGTTTTCCCTGTGACTTCCCTGTGAGCTCCGCATCACGCGGAGCCGATTCACCATATCTTCACAAAGGAACCTGAAAATGAAACACTTTCTCCGCTCCAGAATCGCGGTGACCGGAATCGCCCTGCTCCTGCTGGGAACCTCCACGCCAACGGCGACCAAAGCCGCCAACATTGTCGAAACTGCAGTTGCCGCCGGGTCATTCAAAACGCTGGCAGCAGCGCTCCAGGCAGCGGATCTCGTGGCCGCACTCCAAGGTCAAGGCCCGTTCACGGTCTTCGCTCCCAGTGACGAAGCCTTCGGCCGACTTCCCAAGGGAACGGTTGAGACCCTGCTGAAACCGGAAAACAAACAACAGCTCGTCAATGTCCTGATGTATCACGTGGTCAGTGGCAACGTGACCTCCGATCAGGTGGTCAAGCTGAGTGGCGCCAAGACACTCAACGGACAACGAGTCAATATTCGCGTCCAGGATGGGCGAGTGCAGGTCGATAAATCGACCGTCGTGAAAGCTGACATTGCCTGCTCCAATGGTGTCATTCATCAAATTGACTCAGTCCTCCTCCCATCGCCAGATAACATTCCGGCCGTTGCCAAAAAGGCGGGTGTCTTCAAGACCCTGCTCGCTGCAGCCGCCGCTGCTGACCTGGTGGATGCACTCGCTGGCAAAGGCCCTTTGACGGTCTTCGCACCGACCGACGAAGCTTTTGCAAAACTTCCGGCAGGGACGGTCGAGTCGCTTCTCAAGCCTGAAAACAAGGGTAAATTGAAGGATATCCTGCTGTACCACGTTGTGCCCGGACGTATTTTTTCCGAACAGGTCGTCAACCTGCAATCCCTCAAAACACTGCAGGGAACGATGCTTCACATCGCGCTGGCAGGCGGCGGCGTAGAAATAAACGAGTCGACAGTCCGGCAAACCGACATCAACGCTACCAATGGCGTCGTCCACGTTATCGACCGGGTACTGCTACCTGTGAAGAACAAAGCAATCAGCCGTCATGAAGGGAGCCGCATGATCGAGAACGCCATCTCAAAAGGAGCGCGTCTCTTCAACTCAGGACACCACGCGGCGTGCGCCCGCGTCTATATGGACACGGCGCAGCAGATGGTTGAGTACGCAGATGAGATGTCGCCGCTGGCCAGGCATCGCCTGCAGACAGCTCTCGTGCGGGCCGAACACAGCACATGTCCAACTCGGCGATCCTGGACCCTGCGTCGCGGTTTGGACCGGGCTTACTACGCCATGCGTTCCGCTCGTCGTCGCTAGTTCTGCGGAAATTCCCACAGTCAACCATCGCCCCGTGTTTTCGCACGGGGCGTTTTTTTTTGCGCTCCTGTACCGCTTGTCGTCGCCACCGGCCGCCGGCCCGCGCCGCAATCATTGGAAATCCGCTCCCCGTGGGCCTGGGCTACCCTCAGCAACCTGTCAGCACTGCACTCGTTGTCTCCCACGAACATCACGCCAGACTCGCCGGGCAGCAGGGCCAGCGACTGCTGCGGAAAACACCACCCCAGCGAATACGCCCAGGATATTGCCACAAGTCACATGAATAAAGTGACTTATGTCGATCACAAGCGATATGAACGTTTTGAACGTTTTACCCCTAGTCAGCAATAGGGTGCGGGGATATAACACCAATGAACGGATTGAACGTTTTGAACGTTTTTTGGGGTCTTACACCCCCCTCCTATCCACTGTTTGATTTTTTTCTCCAGGAGCTTTCTGATGGTTAACGCTGTATTGGTTCGCCAGGATCCAGGCACTTCATCCAACCCATCCCCGGCACACGTCGACCAGCGGCGGAAAATACGCGTGCCGACCGCGCAGGAGCTATCCCGTGCGGAAAAATTGTGCGGGACCCCAATCGAGTTCATGCACGACCTGCGTTTTGAAACTTGCTCCGATGCGCCGGAAACTGCTGCAGAACAGTTTCCTCCTGATTTCCTCGACCGCGACAATGAAGCCTACACGGTGCAGGTGACGGACCAATGGCAGCGAATTTGCGGCGTTGCACTGCTTACGCCCAAACAAGAGCAGGCACTTTTCCACCGCATGAACTTCCTGAAATATCGCGCCCATTGCCTGAGTCTCGACTTGGACCTGGAGAACCTCAATGTCAATCTTCTCAAGTCCGTGGAACGACTGCTGGAAGAGGCAGCAGAAGTTCGCAATTATCTCATCCAGGCAAATCTGCGCCTCGTCATGTCGGTCGCGAAAAAATTTGTCACGCCGCAACATGCCTATGATGAATTGATAAGTGATGGCGTGCTGACCTTAATGGCAACGATTGACAAATTTGACAGTCAGCGCGGCTTTCGGTTCAGCACCTACGCCTACCGTTCGATCTTCCGGAGTCTCTGCCGGTCCGCTGAGAAACGACGAAAAGAGAATTTTCACATCTCCCTGGATTCCGCCGACAACCTTGATCTGGAACAAACTACAGATCTCTCTGATACCAGTGAACGCTGCTGGGAATCTGTGTCTGGCATGTTGACCACGCTATGTACTAACTTGGATGACCGAGAGCAATTCATCATCGAACGGCGTTTTGCACTGGGGAACGAGCTGAAACCTGACACGTTCCAGAAGCTGGCCACACAGCTCGGTATCTCCAAGGAACGGGTGCGTCAGCTAAATGATCGCGCTGTGAGAAAACTGAGATCGATGGCGGAAGAGTCGGAACTCGGTCAACTGGTGGAAACCCTCGTGGCTTGACCGCGCGGCATCCCACAACCATGTCGACTGCGAAAGTCCGCACGGGCTCATCACGGGCTCATCACTGCAAAACCAGCGTCGCTGGCTAATTCGTCTGCGCACCAATCCGTCCAATCTGGGAAGAACGATCATGAATCGCCTCGCGTTGTCCAAGTCAGGTTTCACCGTAGCCGCCGGTGCTTCCTTCCTGTTTTCTATCTACCTCTGGTTTAGTGGCCAAAGAGACGAAGGCGTCTTCGTCGGCTTGTGGGTCCCGTCAATCTTGAGTTTTGGCAGCCTCATCGTGGAGGGACGAAACAATGCATGACATTGGAATCTTTTCTTTCGGTCTGGCCGTCGCTGCAGTCACCTTCTCGGCATCCTTTATCGCCTTGATCGCCAGCGACCGACCCGAACACGATCAGCCAAGCGGGCCGCACAAACGGTCCGAGCAGTCGAGCGGACGCATGCAACAAAACAGAATCTGAAACAGACGATCGAACGCTTGCTTGGATCAGGGCCGGCCTGCAAACCGGTCCTCAGCAAATGCACCCGGACTCACATTCTTACCCGCACTCTACTGGAGGAATTGGATTGATGGCTCCTGATAATTTTGTGGTGTTAGGTGCAAGTGGGGGTATCGGGTCGGAAACGTGCCGGCGATTGCGGTCCCTTGGATCGAATCTTTTGCTTCTCGGACGCGATCAAGATGCGTTGCAACACCTCGGCGACGAACTGGCGGTGCCCTCTCGTGTTGTCGATGCCACTTCGCTCGACGAAGTCACCGCGGCAGTTCTCGCTGAAAGCCACAAGCTGGGTACAGTCAACGGCATCGTGAATTGTGTCGGATCGACATTGCTCAAACCGGCCCATTTGACGTCGGCTGCTGAGTGGCACGACACTCTCACCACCAATTTGACCTCGGCCTTCAATACGGTTCGGGTGGGATACCAGGTCATGAAAAAAAGTGGCGGGGCAATCGTACTACTGTCCTCCGCAGTCGCCGGACTCGGGCTGGCAAACCACGAGGCAATCGCAGCTGCCAAGGCGGGGGTCGAGGGACTAATGCGTTCCGCAGCGGCGTCCTACGCCCGACGTCGAATCCGCGTCAATGCCGTGGCACCCGGTCTGGTGCAAACCCGCTTGAGCGCGCCCAGCTGGTCCAGCCCCAAACAGC
>CAZITS010000198.1:0-8511 GCA_964542185.1 uncultured Pirellulaceae bacterium | reverse complement strand
GCCTGGCAACTCGCACTGCGATGGTCGTATGCCGATTTCACCGATGCGGATATCACGGGTGGTGTTGGGGAATCCCTGACCTTCGGAGTCAACTGGCACTGGAATCCCAACGCCCGAATGCAGTTCAACTTCATCGATGGGCGAATTGCCGATCGTGATGTCTTCGCCGGAGGGCCGCTGGACGGTGGCAGCTACCAGATCATTGGCACACGATTCCTGATCGATTTTTGATCACTTCGTACGCCTTCCAACGAGAGACACGGGCCCGGTTGTGTAACGATCGGGCCCGCTCTTTTGCGCCCGAACCATTTGTCACCAGTATTGCTTGCTCGAAAATCTGTGTAGTTTCTAATCTCCTGTTCCCTTTTCCTTAACTGGAACTTCATACAACGCGGTTACATTTTGACACAGGGTTCGCATTGGATCTGTGGCCTGGTCAGTTGATTGAATAGACGATGCCGCGAGAGACCATTCTGATTGTTGAGGACGAGCAGTCGCTGGTCGACGTGCTCACCTACAATCTCACGCGCGAGGGGTACGAGGTCGAAGTGGCGTTGGATGGACGGGATGGGCTGCAACGTGCGCGCACCCTGTTGCCGGATCTGGTTGTTCTGGACCTGATGCTTCCGTTGATTGACGGGCTGGAGGTGTGTCGACGATTGCGGGCGGATACGACGACGCAACACATCCGCATTCTGATTCTCACGGCCAGGGCGGACGAAATTGATGAGATCGTGGGTTTCCACATGGGAGCCGACGACTATGTCGTCAAGCCGTTCAAGCTCAAGCCATTGATCCAGCGAATCAAGGCTCTTTTGCGACGGCCCTCGCTGGGTCTGCTGGAAGCCGATGTGGTCGAGCGTGACGGGTTGGACATCGACCGCCTGAATCACCGTGCAGCGCTCGACGGCAATCAGCTCGACCTGACACCGACCGAGTTTCGATTGTTGTGGACACTCTTGCGACAGCCGGGGCGAACATTCAGTCGCATGGATCTGCTCGATGCGTCGCGTGGCAGTGACGCCAATTCGATGGAGCGGACAATCGATGTGCACGTGCGATCCCTGAGACGGAAGCTGGGGACGCGGTCCGGACTGATCCAGACCGTCCACGGGGTCGGCTATCGCTGTCCGAAGTGAGATGGCCTGTCGGTCGTGAGGATTCTCACTGCGGCCGGCGCCACGGCGTCGACAAATCGCTGCTGACCGGCGACCGTCAGGTGACAGATGTCGCTGAAGTTGCTGCCGTCGGCTGAGAGCAGCGACTCGACATCCACCAGTTCGGCCATGTCGTGTCGCCTGGTCACCTCGCGAGTCCGCCGGTTGTGCTCGGCAATCCCGTCGTGAGCTTGGCACGTGGTCGGGCCGCCGTCAACAGGCCAGCGGCGACGAGAATGGGGTTGTGTCCGATGTCGACGGCCGACTCAGCCTCGCGTCTTCACGCGAATTTCACAAAAGGTGCGGATCGTCTTCATCCAGCGTCTCTAGTCTCATCGGACAACATCGCAAGTGATCATCCGCTGGCGACTCTGGTCGGCACGGAATCAAGAAGACAGAGGCATGTGAACAGATGGACGTGGAAAACGAAGCAAGGAGAAACAGGATGGCAAGTTGGATGCGAAACGCGGCCCTGGCGGCAATGGTGTCGGTCGTGGGCCTAGTTGGGTGTTCGGTGGAAGACCCCGCCAACGCGGATGGTGCGAGTGGAAACGGTGGAGCGGGATCAGCGATCGGTGATGCAGGCAGCCTGTCTGGAACCGTGATGATCGATGGGTCGAGCACGGTCTTCCCGATCTCGCAGGCCTGCGCGGAAGAATTCGGCAAGTTGCACAAGGATGTCAAGGTCGTGGTCGGCACGTCGGGCACCGGCGGCGGCTTCAAGAAGTTCGTGTTGGGCGAGACCGACATCAACGACGCCTCGCGGCCGATCAAGCAGAAGGAGATCGATGCCTGCAAGGAGAAGGGGATCGAGTTCATCGAGTTGACGGTGGCGATCGACGGGTTGAGCGTGATGGTCAATCCGCAAAACGACTTCGTGACGGCCCTGACCACCGAGCAACTCAAGAAGATCTGGGCCCCAGACAGCCAGGTGAAGCTCTGGAGCGATGTCGATCCGGCCTGGCCGAAGGAGGAGATCAAGCTCTACGGCCCGGACACCGACTCGGGAACGTTTGACTATTTCACCGAGGTGATCTGCGGCGAAGGTGGTGCAAGCCGCGCGGATTACACCCCGAGCACCGACGACAACGTCCTGGTGAAGGGGATTGCCGGAGACAAGTTCTCGCTGGGGTACTTCGGCTATGCCTACTACGTGGAGAACAAGGACAAGCTGAAGGTCATCGGAATCGCTGAAGGCAGCGATGCGTCCCAGGCGGTTGTTCCCGATGCGACGTCGATTGAGGAAGGCAGGTACACACCGTTGTCACGCCCACTCTTCCTCTACGTCAAAAAGGCGTCGTTGGCCAAGCCACACGTGAAGGCCTTTCTCGAGTACTACCTGGGCGAGGGGCAGAAACTCGTCGGCGAGGTGGGCTACGTGAAACTCAGTGCCGACGCGTTGGCCGCCACCCGGGCAAGCCTGTCTGAGTGAATCAACTCTCATAGCGGCGGACTCTGGAGTTCACAGCCTTGCGGCCTGCTGGTCGACCGTGACCAGCAGGCCGCGGGGTGCATGACATTTCACGGACCAGGAACGAGAGCATGACAGCGTCGGAGCGGGGCATCGGGGCGTCGCACGCCTCGGGCACTCTCACGGGACGGGTCACCCTGTCCCGGCTCAGGGAACAGGCCATCAAGGGCCTGTTCTTTTGCTGCGCGCTGCTCTCGATCGGAACGACCGTTGGGATCATCTACGTCCTGGTGACCGAGGCGGTCATTGGTGTGGGTGATTCGAAGGCGTTTTTCCAGGAGGTGTCGCTTGTCGAGTTCTTCACCGAGACACGTTGGACTCCTCAATTCGCCGACAAGCACTTCGGCGTGTTGCCGTTGCTGACCGGCACGCTGATGATCGCAGGAATTGCCGCCTGCATCGGGCTTCCGGTGGGATTGGCCAGTGCGATCTACCTGTCCGAGTACGCATCGCCACGAGTCCGGAACCTGGTCAAGCCGGTTCTGGAAGTCCTGGCGGGGATTCCCACGGTGGTCTACGGCTACTTCGCGCTGGTCTTCGTGACGCCCCACGTGCTCCGTCCGATCTTCCAGGACGGCCTCGGATTCGACGTCGGGGTCTTCAACGCGGCGAGTGCGGGAATCGTGGTCGGGATCATGATCATCCCGATGGTCTCTTCCCTGAGCGAGGATGCACTGAGGAGTGTTCCCAGTGGCTTGCGCGAAGCGGCCTATGCCCTGGGGTCGACCAAGTTCGACGTCTGTCTTCGCGTCGTGCTGCCCGCGGCATTTTCCGGCGTGATTGCCTCGTTCCTGCTCGCCATTGCCCGCGCGGTTGGCGAGACGATGGCGGTGACCATTGCGGCGGGGCAGACGCCTGACCTGACGCTCAATCCGTTTCGCAGTGTCGAGTCGATGACGGCCTTCATCGTCAACGTCTCGCTGGGCGACACCGCCGTGGGGTCGATCGTCTACAAGAGCCTCTACGCGGTCGCCCTGACCCTGTTCCTGATCACGCTGGCCATGAACATCGTCTCGCAGGCCGTACTGCGGCGATTTCGGGAGGTGTATCAGTGAGCCAGGTTGTCGTCGAGAGCCCTCAACAGCTGGCCGGTCGGCACCGCAAGGGCCGGGCGTTTGAATGGGCCTGCCTCTTGGCCACCAGCCTCGGTGTGCTCGTGCTGGTCGTCCTGCTGGTCGGCGTGTGCGTGCAGGCCTGGGGCTGGCTCGATGGGGACTTTGTCTCCAATTACGACTCGAGGCATCCACGCGAGGCGGGCATCCTGGCCGGCATCTGGGGCAGCTTCTGGCTGATCGGCATGACCGCCCTGTTCTCGGTGCCCATCGGAGTCGGTGCGGCCGTGTATCTCGAGGAGTACGCCGGGCAGAATTGGCTGACGCGGTTGATCCAGGTCAACCTGGCCAATCTCGCCGGGGTGCCGTCGATCGTCTATGGGATCCTGGGCCTGACGGTCTTCGTGCGGATGTTTGGTGCGTTTCCCGACGGCAAGGTGGTCCTGGTGTCGCTCGGCGTGGCGACCCTGAAGGTTCCGATTCCCTTTGGCCGAACGGTGCTCTCGGGCGCCCTGACGCTCACCCTGCTGATTCTGCCGGTGGTGATCGTCGCGGCCCAGGAGGCGCTGCGAGCGGTTCCCGGATCGATCCGCAATGCCTCGGTGGCGCTCGGAGCCTCTCGTTGGCAGACGATCCGCCTGCAAGTGCTGCCGGCCGCCGCACCTGGCATTCTCACCGGGATCATCCTCGCGCTCTCTCGAGCCATCGGAGAAACCGCCCCGCTGGTGATGATCGGGGCATTGACCTACGTGGCATTCACGCCAGGCGGCATCGAGAGCCCGGTGGACGTGGTGCGAGATCCTCAGGGGGTTGTGGACGCGCCCTTTGATACGTTCACCGCCCTGCCGATCCAGATCTTCAACTGGGTGTCACGTCCGAAGGCTGAATACCAGCACGTGGCCGCGGCTGGTATTCTCGTCCTCCTGATCGTCCTGCTGATTCTCAACGGCACGGCCATCTTGATTCGTCACAAGTACCGCAAGGGCATCCGGTGGTAACCGAATCGACACAACACGCCGACGTGCCGGCCCTCCCCAGCCTGGCCGATGTTACCAACACCTTCTCCACGGACGGTGATGGCGACACGGTCGAGCGGGCGACGAAGGTCGAGACGACCGACCTCGACTTCTACTACGGGGACGTCCAGGCACTGTTTGGCGTTTCGATGAAGGTCCCCGAGCAGGCGGTCACGGCACTGATTGGCCCCTCGGGATGCGGCAAGAGCACCTACCTGAGAACGCTCAACCGCATGAACGACATCATCGAGGACACGCGTCTGACCGGGACTGTTCTTCTCGAGGGGCAGGATATCTACGGACCCAGGGTCGATGTCGTGGCGTTGCGCAAGAGAGTGGGGATGGTGTTTCAGAAATCGACACCATTTCCCAAGTCGATCTTCGACAACATCGCCTACGGGCCTCGCGTGGCGGGGCAGAAGAACAAGGCGGCGTTGGCCGAGATCGTGGAGACGTCACTGGAGAGAGCGGCCCTGTGGGACGAGGTCAAGGACCGCCTCGATGACTCGGCCCTGGCACTCTCGGGTGGTCAGCAACAGCGGTTGTGTATCGCCAGGACCCTGGCCACCAACCCCGACGTGGTCCTGATGGACGAGCCCGCCTCCGCACTCGACCCGGCCTCGACCGCGCGGATCGAGGACCTGATCTTCGAGCTGAAGCAGAATTACACCATCATCATCGTGACGCACAACATGCAGCAGGCGGCCCGCATCAGCGATCACACCGCGTTCTTTTTCGAGGGCAAGCTGATCGAGTTTGGCGTGACCCGCGAGTTGTTCACCAAGCCGGGTGAGCAACATACCGAGGACTACATCACAGGGCGTTTTGGCTAGGAGCGGCCGATGTCGATTCACCTGATGAGAGATCTCGAGAGCCTGCATCGCGACCTGCTCTCGATGTGTACTCTCGCCGAGGAGATCATCAACGAGGCGGTGGACCAGCTGGTGGCCCCGGATCTCGAACGGGCTCGTGCGGTGACCAGGCGAGACGACGAGATGGACCGGTGGGATGTCCAGATCGAGGAGGACTGTCTCAAGGTGCTCGCGTTGCACCAGCCGGTCGCCGGGGATCTCCGCCGCATCTCGACGATGCTCAAGCTGATCGGCGAGCTCGAGCGTGTTGCCGATCTCGGAGTCAACATCGCCGAGCGGGCCTGTGGTCTCCTGGATGGCCCGTACCTGGTGGTGCCCGACAAGCTCAAGGAAATGTCCCGCATCTCCGTCGGCATGCTCAATCGCAGCATCAATGCCTACGTCAAGATGGACAGCGAACTGGCTCGAACCGTTCTCGCCGACGACGACCACGTCGATGATCTCAACCGCGACATCATCGAGGGCCTGCAGCAGCAGATGTGCGACGACAACAATCTCGTGAGATCCGCCTTGCACCTCTTCAGCGCCTCGCGACACATCGAACGCGTTGCCGATCACGCCACCAACATCGCAGAAGACGTGGTGTACCTGGTCGAGGGAGAGATCATCCGGCACCGGGGCCAGTTCGCGCCAGGAGACATCGAGTCCAACGACGACTAGCGGCAGCACGGGGCACCCGCCCATCGACCCGGACCGCGGGCGATTTCTCCGTCCGATCACCTCACGTTCACAAGATCTTCACTGCCGTTCTCTATCACGGTGACCTGGGCGAAGATTCCCCAGGATCGCCGAACCACGGAGCCTGGCCACGATGCCACGCGAGACCATCCTGATCGTCGAGGACGAGCAGTCCCTGGTGGACGTGCTCTCCTACAACCTCGCCCGCGAGGGCTTCGAGGTGGACGCGGCGATGGATGGCCAGGCGGGGCTGCAGCGAGCCCGGTCTCTATTGCCCGACCTGGTCGTGCTCGACCTGATGCTCCCGCGGATCGATGGCCTGGAAGTCTGCCGCCGGCTCAGGGCGGATGCCACGACGCAACACATCAGGATCCTGATGCTGACGGCCAAGGGGGACGAGATCGACGAGATCGTGGGATTCCACATGGGGGCCGATGACTATGTGGTCAAGCCGTTCAAGCTGAAGCCGCTGATCCAGAGAATCAAGGCCCTGCTGCGACGCCCTTCCCTGGGGTTGCTCGAGGCCGACGTGGTGGAACGAGATGGTCTCGAGATCGATCGGCTCAACCACCGTGCAGCGCTCGACGGCAATCAGCTCGACCTGACACCGACCGAGTTTCGATTGTTGTGGACACTCTTGCGACAGCCGGGGCGAACATTCAGTCGCATGGATCTGCTCGATGCGTCGCGTGGCAGTGACGCCAATTCGATGGAGCGGACAATCGATGTGCACGTGCGATCGCTGCGCCAGAAACTTGGTGATCGAGCGGAATTGATCCAGACGGTCCGGGGTGTGGGTTACCGCTGCCCGCAATGAAGCCGGCTAGCGGCGACCTTCTTCGACGACCCGCACCACGACTGGTGCCACCACGTCGACAACCCGTTGTTGCCCGATTCGGGTCAGATGGCAGATGTCGCTGAAATTGCGTCCGGACGGCTCGACCTGCTGCTCGAGATCGACGAGTTGGACATTCTCGTGCTGTTGGCTGACCGCCCTCGTACGCCGGTTGTGTTCGGTGATTCCTGCAGCGACCTGATCCGGTTTGCCCCACAATTCGGCCGCGTACTTCACGTCTCCGATGCCATAGTCGAGTTGACCG
Source organism: uncultured Pirellulaceae bacterium (assembly GCA_964542185.1). Lineage (GTDB taxonomy): Bacteria > Planctomycetota > Planctomycetia > Pirellulales > Pirellulaceae > UBA9264. The sequence goes on along the minus strand of CAZITS010000198.1, from coordinate 1,165 downwards.
TCCCTGAATGCCTTCCGGGTGTAGTTTTCAGGCAGGTAGTGAGCCATTGTCAGGATCACGACCCGGTCGTCCCGGTTGACCGCTGCGGAGGCCAGTTGCTGCAGGTTGGTCAGCAGCCCGGCGATCGGCTGGTCGATTGCCCTGACCAGCTTGGCATGGTCAGCCATGTTTCCGTGCGAGTCCCAGTTGCTGTTTGATCCAACATCGATCAGTTCCAGGAATCGGACCCCGCGTTCGGCCAGTCGCCGGGCCACTAGGCATTGCCAGCCAAACCCTGTCGTCGCGCCGCGTTCCAGGCCGTAAAGGTCCAGTGTGGCCTTGGTTTCACCGGACAGGTCAAACGCTTCGGGAGCTTCTCGCTGCATGCCGAAGGCTGTCTCGAAGGATCGGATTCTTGCGTCGAGGGCCTGGTCGGCTTCACGTGTTTTCTGGTGCGCCCGGTTCAAGACGGCCAGGAGATCCAATTCCATCTTTTGCAGGGCAGGTCTCGTTGCACGTGGGCGGGTGTTGGGCAGCGGATTCTTCCCCGGAATGACCTGTGTCCCCTGGTGGCAGCCCGGCAGGAAATCGCTGCCCCATGTCTGGGCTCCGGCGTAGGGAGCTGCAGGGGCGAGCACCATGAAAGAGGGCAAGTTCTGGTTTTCGGTTCCTGGCCCATAGCTCACCCACGAACCGGCACTGGGACGTGCGAACTGCGCCGAGCCGGTGTGGGCCGCCAGCGTGGCCTTGTCATGTCCGTTGCTTTCACAGTGCATTGCGTTGAGAACACACACGTCGTCGATCATCGATCCCAGGTGGGGGAACAAGTCACTAACCCATGTTCCGCTTTCGCCGTGCCGTTTGAATGACCAGCGGGGTTTGATCAGGTAACGTTTGTATTCGCCGGACTAATTGAGCCAGCGGGAGGCGGTGATCGATTTGCCGTGATCAACCGTCAACTGTGGCCGGTGGTTGAACGTGTCGATGTGGGAGGCTGTCCCCGTGAGCCGAAATCGCTGGGCGTTGAGACCAACTCGGTTCCGAAGTGCCGCAGCCAGACACGATTGACGAATACGCGGGCTGTCAGCGGATTCTTCCGTCGCGTGATCCAACGTGATTCAAAGCAGGGAGCGTTTTTGGGGCGTTGGTGTTTTGAAGGTGCTGGTCAAATCGCACGTGCAGGCAT
>CAZITS010000197.1:0-8517 GCA_964542185.1 uncultured Pirellulaceae bacterium | reverse complement strand
ACGTCACTGGCTCGACCTCGTACGTTACGCTGAATCAAACAGCTACGAACGTGATGGCCCCAAGCCGAACGTGTGGCGTTTTCGAGATTACGTCATCCGAGCATTCAACCAGGACATGCCGTACGACCGGTTCATTCTCGAACAACTGGCTGGTGACGAATTGCCAGACCGCACGGCAGACCAACTGATCGCGACGGGCTACCATCGGCTGGGGATCTGGCAAGACGAACCCGTGGATCGCAAACAAGAACTCTACGAAGACATCGACGACCTCGTACGAACAACGAGCGAAGTGTTCCTGGGGCTACGCATCGGCTGTGCTCGGTGCCATGACCACAAACTGGACCCCGTACCGCAGCGAGATTACTACCGCTTCGCAGCATTCTTCTCAGGCATTAATCGCTACGGCATTCGTGGAGCCAACACTGTTGCGACGTTTTCTCTGCGCGATATCGCCAGTGACGAACAACGCAAACAACAGCAAGCGGCGATTGCCGCGCACGAAAAGCAGGTCCAACAGGTCAACCAACAAATCAGCGACCTCGAGAAATTGGTGTACGACGATTTCTCCGAGGTTGAAAAAGAGAATTTCCGAGATGAAGGCCTGAAGATTCAGATCGTCAAAAAACGCACCGGCAAACAAATCACGAAAGAACAATTCCAGCAATACTCCGACTACAAGACGCAGCAAAAGGAGCTAAAGCGATTCAAACCACCAGCGCTTGATCAGGCTTTATGCATTACGGAAATTGGCAATCAACCACGGCAAATGCACGTCTTGATGCGTGGAAACGCGCACGCGCCCGGAGATGCGGTGGAACCTGGTTTTCCCGAAGTCCTCTCATTTGAAGACCCAACCATTCCCACGACGGGCAAGAACGCGAAAACCAGCGGGCGGCGCCTGGAGTTGGCGAGATGGATCATCCGCAAAGACAATCCACTGACAGCCCGTGTTATGGCCAATCGAATCTGGCAGCACCACTTCGGTCGCGGACTCGTTCGCAGCCCCAATGATTTTGGATACAGTGGATCTCGCCCCACCCACCCACAGCTTCTCGACTGGTTGGCGGCAGAACTTGTCGCTGGAAATTGGCGCATGAAACGCCTGCACAAACGAATTCTGCTCTCCCAAACCTATCGGATGTCATCTCAGGACAATCCCGCACATCGTGCGCAGGACCCTGCCAACAATCTGCTCTGGCGGTTCGAAATGCGACGACTGTCGGCCGAAGAAATTCGCGACACCATCCTCTCGGTGACGGGCGACCCATACCTGAAAAAGTACGGGCCGAGCATCTTTCCGCGCATCGACCAGGAGGTCCTCGCGGGACAGTCCGTACCCGGTAACGACTGGCGGCCTTCCGCCCCGGAAGAACAGTCCCGGCGAAGCATTTACATCCACACCAAACGTTCCTTGATTGTTCCCCTCATCGCGGCCTTCGATGGTGCCGAAACCGACAACTCCTGTCCGATTCGTTTTAGCACAACGCAACCAACGCAAGCCTTGGCAACTTTGAATGGCCAGTTCCTGAACAGGCAAGCCACGACATTTGCCGACGCCCTTCGAAAACAAGGAAAACAGACACAAGACCAGGTCCAGCTGGCTCTTTGGCGTGGACTGCAACGACCGCCCCAAGCCGCTGAAGTCCAACGGGGCGTGCAACTCCTGGAAACGCTAACAAGGCACTACAAAATCACCACTGACAAGGCCCTGGAGTATTTCTGCTTGTTGGTATTAAACATGAACGAATTTGTCTATCTGGACTGACGCCTACAAACCTCAACGACACATACTGCAGATGTATTTTCTTGGATATCGAGACCTGCTGTGAAACACCGCCTCAATAGAAGCAGGCCTGGGACATAGCTGAAGCCCCATGGCAACTGCCATTCGGACCGATACCAGGAACTCGCACCTGTCGTTTCTGACACCAGGAGCCCGGCATGAATCGAGACAAGTTGCCATTACCACAGTCTTTCTGCGGCAGAACGCGCCGTGAGTTCCTGTGGCAAACAGGCGGCGGATTTACAGGCACTGCTTTGGCAGGAATGCTGGGAGCGGACGGCTTTCTATCGCGGCAGTCGGTCGCTGCGGACGGTAAAACGCCATTTGTAAACCCACTCGCACCACGCGCTCCCCATCGCGTGGCACGAGCCAAGAGCGTGATCTTTTTGTTCATGTACGGCGGACCCAGTCATATCGATACGTTCGACTACAAACCGTCCATGAAAGGAATGGACAACAAGACTGTCGCAGTCAAGACATTTGGCCGTGGGGGTCGTCGCAACCAGGGAAGAATCGTCGAACCTCGCTGGAACTTCAAACAATATGGCGATTGCGGCAAGTGGGTTTCCGATCTGTTCCCCCAATTGTCGACCTGTGTGGACGACATCACATTCCTGCATTCAATGACCGCTGACTCACCCATCCACGGGTCGGCCATGTTGATGATGAACTCTGGAAAGATTATCAGCGGTAGCCCCTGCCTCGGCTCCTGGGTGAATTATGGGTTGGGAACCGTTAACCAGAACCTGCCCGGATTCGTCGTCATGTTGGATCCGCGTGGTGGACCGATAAGTGGCGCCAAGAACTGGTCCAGTGGTTATATGCCGGCGGTTTACCAGGCCACGGTCATGCGTTCGAAGGGAAGCGCCATCCTGAACCTGGCGCCTCCCCAGGGCATGTCTGTTGCTGTGCAACGCCAGTTACTCGACACACTTCGTGAATACAACACAAAACACCGGTTGCAACGCATTGAAAACAGCAACCTTTCGGCTCGCATTGCCAGCTACGAACTGGCTTACAAAATGCAGGCACATGCGCCCGAAGCAGTTGATTTGGCCAGTGAAACCGCCGAGACCAGGCGGTTGTACGGATTGGATCAACCCAAGACCGCCGTCGTGGCGCGCCAATGCCTGCTGGCCCGTCGCCTCGTGGAACGCGGCGTTCGGTTTGTACAAGTCTATTCCGGCGGCAACCATGGCGACTCGAACTGGGATGCCCACGCTGACTTGAAAACCAACCACGACATGCATGCCGCAGAAACCGATCAGCCCATCGCGGCCCTCCTGAAAGACCTCAAGCGCCGAGGGCTACTCGACGAAACCCTGGTGGTGTGGGGTGGGGAATTTGGACGCCAGCCAACCGCCGAATATGCCAAGGGTACGGGTCGCGACCATAATGCCTATGGATTCACAATGTGGATGGCGGGCGGTGGTGTACCAGGGGGAACCAGTATTGGAGAAACCGATGAGCTCGGCAGTGCAGCAATTACCGAACCGCTGCATGTCAAGCATCTGCACGCAACCATCCTCCATAAAATGGGACTCGAACCCAACCGGTTGACGTATTTCTATGCTGGCCTGGACCACAAACTTGTGGGGGTCGAAGGCGCGAAACCTATCCCACAGCTGCTGTAGCACAGCGTCCCAGCTGCCCCCCATGCCACGCCTGACAAATCGATCATTTGTCCGCAGACGCATTCGTGGCGTCCGCCCGAAACTGGTCTCCCAGCTCTGCGTAATGACGAGCTGCCGCCTGAATGCGTAACGCATCCTCAGCGGTGGCTTGGCGCACAATACGACCAGGCACACCGAGTACTACGCTACCGGGAGGAACTTGCTTGCCTTCCGGAACAATCGCACCCGCGCCGACAATAGATCCAGCGCCAATACATGCGCCATTCATCACAACGGAGCGCATACCAATCATGACTCCGTCTTCGACTTCAGCACCATGCACGATCGCCGCATGCCCTACAGTGACTTCGGCTCCAATCAGACAAGGAAATCCAGGGTCTGCATGCAATACACAGAGATCTTGAATGTTGGTTTCACGTCCAACACAAATTCTCTCTGCATCGCCGCGCACTACAGCACCAAACCAGATACTCGCCTTGGCGGCGATTGTGACATCTCCGAGGACGACCGCATTACTGGCAATGAATGCAGAAGAGTCAACCAAGTCACGAGCAAATCGAGTCCTGTCCAAAATACCAGTCCCTATGTTAATCTGGCGAGGTCACAAATCCCCAGCAAGTTCATCCTACAGCGACGAACCCACGAAGCTGACATAACCTTCACCTCACTCGTGAATATCCTGCCTGCGAGCAGGCAGCGTTACCCGCAAACGACACACTGGCATGATAGACAGACTTGAGTCAATTGACCAAACGGTAAAAAACATCGCCAGCGGTGCGATCGCTCCGCGCCACCTGGTCGAGTTCTGCCTCGACCGCATAGGGCGACATGATGAGGTGCTGCAGGCGTGGGTAAGGGTAGATGAACAACCCGCATTGGCCGAAGCAGACCGGCTGGAACAAATGGCGCGCCACGGTAAGATCCGAGGACCACTGCATGGAATTCCGCTTGGTGTCAAAGACATCATTGACGTGGCTGGCATGCCGACCTTAGCTGGCTCGCCCACTCGCGCGCAGCACGTCGCCACACGCGATGCACCTCTGGTCTCCAAGCTGAGGCGTGCAGGTGCGATTATTCTCGGTAAGACGGTAACAACCCAGTTTGCCGGTTTCGATCCTCCCCCCACCCGAAACCCATGGAACCTGGAACACACTCCAGGAGGGTCAAGCAGCGGTTCGGCCGCCGCAGTCGCCGCTCAGATGTGCCAGGCTGCGATTGGCACTCAAACCGGGGGATCCATCGTGCGCCCTGCCAGTTACTGTGGAATTGCAGGACTGAAACCAACGTACCAGGCCATTGACACTTCCGGAGTGGTACCACTCAGCCGAACGCTCGATCACCCGGGACCAATCGCCAGATACGTCTCGGACCTGGCATTGTTGTTCCAGGTACTAAAACAGGGAAGCCAAGCACCAACGGGTACTCAAGTACCACTCGCCATCCCACTGTTGCGCAAGGTCGAAGACTTTTTCATGGAAGAAGCTGCGGCCAACGTTACCGCCGCGCTCGAGCCTGCCTTTACACGTCTGCAGGCAGCGATTGACGCAGAAAACCCGTTCCGCCTGCCGCAGTCATTTGAGACACTGCATCGCATGCATCGCAGGATCATGGCAGCGGAGGCAGCGCACGTTCATCGCAACGAGTTCCAAGCCGCTGCCAGACAGTTCGCACCCTGCATCACAGAACTGATCTCGGAGGGCCTGGAAATGCCAGCGGTCGAGTTCGCCGCAGCCCTCGAACACCGTGCCTTGTTTCGACAAACAATGGGTCAACAGCTTAATACGGATACCGTGTTGGTAATGCCAGCAACAAATACCATAGCACCGCCTGATTTGACGACGACGGGCGATGCCCGCTTTCAGTCTCCCTGGAGTTATGCCGGGTTACCAGTCGTCAGTATTCCCGCAGGAAAGGACACGCAAGGAATGCCCTGCAGTCTTCAATTCGTGGGTGCACCAGGGCAGGACGAACGTGTCTTGGCTGCGGCAGCCTGGAGCGAAAATCAGCTGGCGCTCGATTGGGAACGTCCGGATCCGGGATCAAAGCGTACAAACTGACCGAACGCAGCCCCCAGGCTGGCGGAAAAATGACCTTGTTCACCCGATACCCGCGACGTACGATGCATGGCTGATGAGCGTAACTGAGGATGGAATCGTTGATACGGCTCAAATGGTTTCTCGACTGGTGCGTGTACCTGCTGGTACGCATCGTGATTTGCTGGCTCCAAATGATCAGCCTTGAGTCCTGCGTGGATTTGTCCAAAGGACTCAGCTTCCTGATGTGGCGTGTTCTCCGATTTCGGAGGACTGTCATCGAAGACAACCTTCTTCACGCGTTCCCGCACGCAAGTGACCTCGATCGCGCTCGTATCGGCAGAGGGATGTGGGAGCACCTCATCCTGATGGTCTGCGAGAGCGCACGGGCCGAACGAAAAATCCACGACACCAATTACCGCGAGTTTTTCACCTTTCGAAACCAGCCGCAACTTCTAAACTCGATGCTGGATCCGCGGCCATTGGTGTTAGTCACCGGTCACTATGGTAATTTTGAGCTGGGGGGATTCGTGCTGGGCTTACTCGGCTTTCCAACCTATACCATCGCCCGCCCGCTGGACAACCGGTTCCTGAACGACTACGTCAATCGATTTCGCCAGATCAAAGGCCAGTACATTCTCTCCAAAGACGGCAGCGCCCAAATGGTCAACCAGCTCCTGGAAAGGGGAGAAAAGCTGGGCATTCTGGGAGACCAACATGCCGGATCCCGGGGTTGCTGGGTCGAATTCATGGGACGCCCAGCTTCATGCCACAAAGCCCTCGCGTTGTTTACGCTCAGCAGCGGCGCGCCTCAAATGGTGCTCTACAATCGACGTTCCCAGCAACCTATGCAGTTTGAGGTAGGCTGCTCAGGCAAGGTCGATCCAGCCGATTTGCCTGATTCACTCAACGACATTCAGGCACTGACGCAATGGTACAATCAACGACTGGAGCAAGTGATCCGGGAAACACCCGAACAGTATTGGTGGGTACATCGACGCTGGAAAGGGAAACCACGATCGTCCCGTGCCCGCAGACAGGCGGCTTAGTCCATCCGTCCCCGCGAGAGCCGTTCAGCGTCCGACGTGGCCACCGACTTTCTTCGCGCAAGGCCTGCTACAACCTGGCACAACCCGGTACCAGATTCGCCGTGGGGATAACGTCATGAATAACTGGACACGGATAAGTCATGCAGCCGACTGTCCGCCTGGCCAATCCATCGAATGCGTCGCCGGAGATCGCATCATCGCGTTGTTCAATCTCGATGGAACATTTCACGCCCTGGACGGAATTTGCCCTCACCAGGGCGGCCCACTGGCCAAGGGAGCCTTGACGAATTGCATCGTCACATGCCCCTGGCATGGCTGGCAATTCGACGTAACAACCGGCCAACACCAGATCAACACCACGTTGCAACACGACTCACTGCCGGTGAAAGTTGAGGCCAACGAGGTGTTTGTTGCGCTGGACTAGCACCACTTCAGAAGCCACAACAAGGCTTACGGTTTCCAACGTTTGAGATTATTGAGCTGTCGAATGTTCAACGTAAACTTGGATTCATGAACCAGCTCATTTTTGATCAGATCCATCACCGATAATCGGATGATACAATCAGCTGGCGGCGGGACACGGCGCGGTTCAATATCGCCAAACACCGCATAGTTCGACTGGGACAGTTCTCCGAGGACAAACGCCTTTTGGGCGTTCCAGCCTCCACCGGACCCGGAAAAACCCTGCTCCATCGTGTCATTGGTGGTCTTATCGTCCGCGTGGTCTACACCAAGTGTCGCAATCGCCATACGAATCTTGGCCGCAAAGTCCTTGCCTCGATCATGGCAGTAATCCATAAGACGTTTCCGTTGCGCCACGTTCAATCCTCGTGCCCGGCGCTGCAGCGTTTTACTCTGAAAACTGAATTGCTGTTCCACGCCTTCAAAACTCATTCGAAAGGGAAACACTACGAGTTTCGTTGCCGCTTTGCCAACCGCAACAACCAGATCACCCTTCTGCACTGCATCGGCACCGCTGGTGATATCGACCTGGGATCCTGTTTCCTCAAAAAACTTCACAGTCAGCTCAGCTTCCCGACGTTTTAATGTGCCATCGGGTTGAATTTCAAAAGCGGCTAACTCATCCCCTTCTTCCAGACCGTCCTCCACACCCACCGTAATCTCGGCGACGTCCCCTTTCACCTGGACAATCCGTCCCGCCTGAGGCAGTGTTGCCGAAAGAATTTGGTGCGTCAAAAATCGCATTTGATGTGCGAACGGAACCTCTTTGACAACCTTCACTGGCCGAATCGCTGTAACAGTATTCGCGGGGAGCAGCACGACGCGATTCGAGAACAGATCTCTGGCTCTTAAGCCCCGCGGGCTGCGACTCTCTTCAATCAGCAGGCATTCTCCTGCTCGCATTAACTGAGTATGGGCCGCGGGTTGATACAGGTCCGCAAGTCGAATCGGTGCACCATAACTGCGTTTTGCTTGCTTCTTCTTTTCTTCCGGATCGTCGTCTGGCAATTTGAACTTTACCGCGACTAATTTTTCTCCACCGCGATGAAAACGTGGTACTTCAGAGGCAACGCGGACTTCCTTCTTGGACCCCGTATCGGCCACAGCGACAACTGCCTCACCAGCAGGCTTGTCAGCCGGTGTCGCCGCCGAGAAGGCATCAACAGACCGCGCTGGCCTGCGGGGTTTCGGTGCCGCAGGAGCAGTCGGTTCCGGATCGGCTACGGGTTCCGTGTCAGCGGGTTTCTCGGCCACTTCGTCAGGCGCGGGGCCACCAGAGGCCGACGCAGCTGCTGTGTCCGATGTCGCCTCAAATGGATTCGTGGAACTCGACGCAGTGGACTCACCGTCGGCCGAACCGGAGACCGTCGAAGTTGCTTCCTCCCGCCGGTCCTCCGGCGGATCCTTCTCGGGTACTGGTGCGACTCCGTTCGCAGGCGTCACTGCCTTAGTTGTCTCATCTGGTTCCGCTGCGGCGTTCGCATCCCCCTGCGCAACGGCCGGCTCGCTATCAGCAACCGGATTCTCACCTGGCAACACATTAAACAGACTGC
>CAZITS010000196.1:6658-8575 GCA_964542185.1 uncultured Pirellulaceae bacterium | reverse complement strand
ATTTCCCAGCTGAAGGCAGCTTATCGGGTGATTTACCGGAGCGAATTGGCCTGGGAAGAAGTGCTCGCACGTCTGGGTGCGCAAAGTACGACAGGTCCTGTCCATCTGTTGACTGAGTTTCTTGCTGGTGGGGAACGCGGTTTTGTGCAGGCCCGCCGCAGTTCCAGCGCACCGACGTTGCGTTTGGTGGAACCCGAAAAGCACGCGCCGAAAGCCTCTGCTGTGCGTAAGGCGGGATGAACGAAGTGTCTGATGGCCTGGACACGGAGGCCTTCTGGTACAGGTCTTTCTGAATTGTGTTGAAGTCAGCCAGTCGACCGCGACCTGCGCTGGACGGGTTGTTTCTGAGGGCGCTGTGGGCGATGGTTGACTGTTCGTAAGTGCTGAAAATGGTGTCCGCCAGACGCTCGCGACAGGCGGCCAATTCGTGAGAACTTGTCGGCGCGAGGTTTGTCCCGCTTGAAATGACCGGTTTCCCGCTTCTACAATTGCCAGCGGTATCTGGTACTGTGGGTCCAGACGGTGGCGCCATGGGGCACATCGATGGGTTTCCCCAGGGATCGGGTTTCCCCAGGGGTATAGTGTGATGGATCAATCAGTCAGCGATTGAGTGAAAAAAAATTATGTCAAACGCAACCGACTCGGATTTTGAGCTGGATCCGTTTTTCCTCCACGCTCGGCGTGAAGCGATCGTGATCTTCCTGGTCTGGTTTATCGCCATGCTGTGGGCGGTTCCCTACTGTTATTTCACCGGGTATGGCGTTGAGGACCCGGCCAATATTCCAACTCTTTTTGGCGTTCCTTCCTGGATCGTTTGGGGAATCGGCCTCCCTTGGCTGGTGGCAGACCTGTTTACCACCTGGTTTTGTTTCAGCTTTATGAAAGATGGTGACTTGGGAACCGCAGGTGACGAAGACGAGTCCCACCAGCAACACGTTGCGAACGGAGAGGAATCGCCGCAATGAAATTTCAGGCGCTGTTGATCGCAGAATCCAGTAATGCAGTACTGATCACTTTCTTGATCTATATCATTGGTGTGTTTCTGATCGCCGGTCTCTCCAACCGACTGCTCAAAAACCGTAACTTTCTCAGTGAGTATTTCCTGGGGAGTCGCGGTTTAGGGGTCTGGGCGTTTGCGCTCACCCTCGCGGCGACGAGTTCATCCGGCGGGAGCTTCATGGGCTTCCCGTCCAAGATTTACACCCATGGGTGGTCCTTGGGTTTGTGGATCGGAAGTTACATGGTCGTACCTATCTGTGTTATGGGGCTGTTGGGAAAACGAATCAATCAAGTGGCGCGTATTTCAGGCGCTATCACGATTCCCGATGTGCTGCGGGATCGATTTCGTAGTGCCCCTTTTGGACTGATTGCTGTGGCACTGATTGTCTTTTTCATGACTTTCAATCTGGTGGCTCAATTCAAGGCAGGAAGTGAGATTTTGCGCACCTTACTCGGCCCGATTGACCTCTTTGGCCAGGCTGCCAATGCGCTTCCCGAGGGGCTTACTGCGTTATCGCCATTGGGCAGTGAATATGTACTTTGCTTATTGGTGTTTGGGATTTCCGTCATTCTCTACACTACTTACGGTGGTTTTCACGCGGTGGTCTGGACCGATGTGATGCAGGGCATCGTGATGGTGGTTGGCGTTATCATTATGTTGCCGCTGGCAATCAATCAGGCGGGAATCGCTGCCGCGGCGCGTGCTGAAGTGGAAGAGGGAGCCGAGTCGAGCGGTGGGAATCTAGAACGGGTTACGCGTTCTATGGCAAAGATGGTTCCACCGCGGAAAGGAACCGCCACATTGGGACTTGTGACGCCCGGTGGTGACGTGGAGATACCGTCTGGCGCATGGGTGTTCATGGATTCCGGAAATGGCTCCACGCGACTGTTCAAGATTGTCAAAAGGCATGCCCTGAC
>CAZITS010000196.1:0-6648 GCA_964542185.1 uncultured Pirellulaceae bacterium | reverse complement strand
GAAACGACACGAGCTGACCGAGCAAACGCCGACCGTAGAAAAGGCGGATGTGTGGGAAATTGTCTCTGCCGGCGATGTCCAGCGCGTCCGCGATCGCATCGCGGGAAACCAGGAGGGGGGCAGGGATCGTACGGGCGTTGTGGCGCTCAGCGCGGTGGAAGTTGTTGACTATGTGTATGGCGCTAGCGAGGAGCAGCAGGGTGCGTACGTCACAGGGCCGGGTCCGCACCGAGAAAGTGCGAATGGCTTTTTGCCGCTGAGCCTGGCGATATCGTTCTTTTTCATGTGGGCGATTTCGGGAACGGGGCAACCGAGCAATATGGTGCGTTTGATGGCGTTCAAGGACACGCCGACATTGCGCCGTTCAATCTTCACGGTGGCGCTTTACTATACTGCGATTTATTTTCCGCTGGTCGTGATTTTCTGCTGTGCCCGAGTGTTGATTCCGGGGATGGAGTCCGAACCAGATCGGATTATGCCTCAGATGGCAGTAGAACTGACCTCCAATATCGGTATGGGCTGGCTGGCGGGGTTGCTGATCGCAGCCCCCTTTGCAGCCGTGATGTCGACGGTCGACAGTTTCCTGTTGATGATTTCCTCGGCGCTGGTGCGTGATATCTACCAGCGCAATATTGACCGTGATGCGACCGAGCAGGCGATCAAGAAGCTGAGTTATGCATTCACGATGATCATTGGTCTGGGAGCCTTGTTGGGGGCGTTACACCCTCCGGAGTTCTTGCAGGACATCATTGTTTATACCGGTAGCGGGTTGGCTTCTTGCTTTCTCGGCGCCGTGGTTTACTCGCTCTACTGGCCACGCGCCAACCACCAGGGTTGTATTGCCGCCATGCTTTCGGGCTTCCTGGCGCATCTGTCCTTGTATTGTGTTGGATTCTTGCAGGGTAAAGGCTTCTCTGCGTTCAAGCCCTGGGATATGGACCCCGTTGTTGTCGGTCTGCTGGCCTCGTTTGTTATTGGTTACGTCGTCACGCTGATGACGCCTCCACCGGCAGATGACCTTGTCAAGAAGTACTTTTACCGGCAGCGGCCAATGACCGGCGGTTGAGCCTGTATTTTCGCCAACCGGTGTTAGGCCTGTGGATTTTCAGCCGCCGGAATTTCGAGGAACTCGTTGGGTTCCTGAAAGATGCCAATGCCCAGAAGGCCTTCTGGGGCGTGGGCTTCGTGGACGGATCCGGGGCGCCGCCAGACGAAATTACCTGCGGTGCACTCTCCCTCGTCGTCAACCAACCGGCCCTGCAGAATGAACGTCTGTTCGACGCCCCGATGGCGGTGCAGTGGCAAATGAGCGCCTGGTTCTGCCTTGAACAGAGCGGTGTATGCCTGACTCTGGTCATCCTGCCAGAGGATTTTGATGGAAATCCCATCAAAAGGGGTCGGTTGCCACGGTGTGTTGGCGACATCGACGTAGATAGAACCAGGAAGAAGGGGTTGATTCACAGGGCACCCATAAGTCGTAAGCAACGGGTTGCAGCAACCGACAAATCCCGCGAATTGTAGCATCTTTCTGTGGCACGGCTATCACATCGTTGGTGCCCGCTTGCTCTGCAATAGACAGAGTCTGGCAAAGATCCTACGATTCCGGCGCTGCGCGCTGGGGTCTGTCTGCAGTTATCAAGTCGCGTGTTGCCGCGGGAGAACAGGTGATGAAAAGGTCTGCTCCTCAATTACGTCTGCATTTGCGCAGTCAAATTGTGATTCCCGCACGCCTGGCTTCGTCGCGGTTGCCGCGCAAGTTGCTGCTAGGCGACACCGGCAAGCCACTCATACAGCACACGTACGAGGCAGCTGCCCAGGCGACGCGGCCTGCAGGAATTTGCGTGGCTGCGGATCACGAAGAAATCGCGCAGGCAGTACGTGCGTTTGGCGGCCAGGTACGCATGACCGATGCCGCGGCGCCCAGTGGGACAGATCGGGTCGCGGAAGTTGCCGCTGAAATGGATGACGTTGATATTGTGGTCAACGTACAGGGTGATGAACCAGAGATTTCTCACACAGCGATCGATCTGGCAATTCAATTATTAGAAGAGGAGCCGAGTGCTGCGATGTCGACACTGGCGACGCCCATCCGGCAACGCCGAAATCTTGAGGACCCAGCCTGCGTCAAAGTCGTGTTTGACGAACAGGGACATGCGCTTTATTTCAGCCGCGCCCCGATCCCCTATGCACGCGATTGGGATGATCGGCTTCTCAAGAGTGAACCCCCGCGATTTTTCCAGCATATAGGGCTCTACGCTTACCGGCGTGATTTTCTCTTGGAGCTGGCGAATCTGCCCCCCGCTGACCTTGAAGAGATTGAGAAACTCGAACAATTGCGCGTCCTCGCTGCAGGTCATACGATCCGTGTTGGGGTGATTGACGAACCGACGATCGGTGTGGATACGGAGGCGGATTATCAGGCGTTTGTCAGGCGTTTCAGGAATTGCTAGGATGCCGTATTCGCAGCCATGTTGCGGGTCACGATATCAGAGGCCATGAGCGAGTGTCAGGGCTCGGGTTGGTTTCGCATGATCTGCAGGTGTTTGGCCGCCAAGGCAGTGGAGATGGTTTTCAGATGAGCCATTTTGCTGGCCCGTACGAAGCTGTCATCCAGAGGAAGCCGATGTTGAGGAACCGGCGCGTGCTGCAGCGAGACTCCTGTGAAGGACGCCTGCTCAGTGGTGTTGTCTTGGCACGTGTCTGCCAGGTGGTTGTCGGATGCTGGAACCAGCCGAGCTGGAATCCCCCCACGGAGAGAAGAAGCAGGGAAGGTAACGGAGTATGACCAAGCACATTTTTGTGACCGGTGGAGTGGTTAGCTCCCTGGGCAAAGGATTGACCAGCGCATCGATCGGGATGTTACTTGAATCGCGTGGGTTGCGCGTGCGGATGCAGAAGTTAGACCCTTATATCAACGTCGATCCAGGTACGATGAGCCCCTACCAGCACGGTGAGGTTTATGTTCTGGACGATGGCAGCGAAACAGACCTCGACCTGGGCCATTACGAGCGTTTTACGAATAGTCCCCTCACGCGCGATTCAAACTACACGACTGGGCAGATTTACCTTTCTGTGATCGAGCAGGAACGCAAAGGGACTTTCTTGGGAAAGACTGTGCAGGTCATTCCACACATCACCAACGAAATCAAACGCGTGATTCAGCGGCTCGCCGACGACGATGTGGATGTGGTGATCACGGAGATTGGCGGGACAGTCGGTGACATCGAAAGTCAGCCATTTCTGGAGGCGATTCGGCAGTTTTCACTCGATATCGGAAAAGAACATTGTCTCTATATGCATTTGACGTTAGTCCCTTACCTGAAAGCCGCGGGTGAATTGAAGACCAAGCCGACCCAGCACTCGGTGGGTCAGTTGAGGCAAATTGGGATCCAGCCCGATGTGCTGGTCTGTCGAACCGAGCGGTCGTTGAGTCGAGAAGACCGCGAGAAGATAGGGTTATTCTGCAACATCAGTATCGACGCAGTGATCGAAGAGAAAGACAAGGATTTTTCGATTTATGAAGTGCCGCTCAGTCTGGTAGAGAACAGTCTCGACGAGCTGATTGTGAAACGCCTGCAGTTACCGGCCAGTTCGCTGGATCTCAGTCCGTGGAGAGATCTCATCCACCGGCTTCGCAATCCAGAGCATGAAATCAGCATTGCTGTTGTGGGCAAGTATGCCAAGCATAGCGATGCCTACAAATCCATTTACGAGGCGCTCGATCATGCGGGTATGCATCATCGAACTCAAGTCCGCATCGGCCGTATTCTGAGTGAAGATGTGGAACGAGAGGGGCCCGAACGACTGCTGGGCGCCTATGACGGACTGCTCGTGCCGGGTGGATTCGGAGAACGCGGAATTGAGGGCAAGATTGAAGCGATTCGATTTGCGCGCGAGCGGGAGATTCCGTTTTTTGGTATTTGCCTTGGATTGCAGTGCGCGGCGGTCGAATTTGCCCGGCGGGTTGTCGAATTGAAACAAGCGAATTCAACCGAGTTCGAAAAGAACACGGAGCATCCGGTAATCTGTTTGCTGGATGAGCAGAAACAGATTACGGATATGGGTGGGACCATGCGACTCGGTGCCCATCCGGCTCAGTTAAATGTGACGAGCCATGCGTTTGATTGTTACGCATCCGAAGATGTTTCGGAGCGTCATCGACATCGATACGAGTTCAATAATGCCTATCGCCATCAGTTTGCTGCACACGGAATGGTGGTGACAGGAACGAGCCCGGATGGAGAGCTTGTCGAGATTCTCGAAATCCCTGAGCACCCTTGGTTTGTCGCGGTTCAATTTCACCCCGAGTTTAAATCCAAACCAACCTCTGCGCATCCGTTGTTTGCTGGCTTCATTGGCGCTGCGATTGAACACCACTCGCAACGTGGTGAACAGCGTTCCTCAATTGGTGCAGAGACTTCCTGACGCAGTATCCGCTCGATGTCGTGGCGGCAATTTATAGGGTTGTAGTTGATGGGGCAAATGAATGACTGACGAGAAGCCTGACAAACCGAAGATTATTATCGACGAGGACTGGAAGTCCCACGCCGAGCAGGAAAAGCAAGTTGCGGAAGATCTGCGCGATTCGAAACAGGGAGACGAGGAGAAAGGTGCGCAGGCACCACCGCCGGCTTCTTTTTCCGTTCTCGTGACCACGTTGGCGACCCAAGTTATGGTGACGTTAGGGCAATTTCCTTCTCCCGAAGGAAAAGAAGAAGTCAAGCCCGAGCCGACGATCGCACGGCATCTGATTGATACGCTGGCTGTATTGGAAGAAAAGACGAAGGGGAACCTGACCGACGAGGAGTCGGAGATGCTGACCCAGGTATTGCATGAATTGCGCATGCTCTACGTCGCCACAGAAAAGAAGCTGGCGGAAACGACGGCCCCTTGACCGCCCGTTGGCTCGATCTGCTGGCTGAAATGGTCCGGGATGGCTTCCGTGTCCCCTTGCGGCCAAGAATCGACTAAGATTGAGTTGTACAGATGTGACTCAATAGCGGGATGTTCTTATGCGCTGCTCGTTCGCGTTGATGACTTGCTTTTTGATTTTTGGTGTTTCGTCGGTATTTTCGGAAGAAGCCGGTCCGCCACAGGCGATTGTCGTGTCACCGAACCAGGTGCAGTTGATGAGTAGTCGTTGGCACCAACGGCTACTGGTGTCTGCTCAGTGGGCAGACAAGACGACCGCCGATGTCACCGCCACCGCACATTTTACTAGTAGCGATCCGGGCATCGTCAGAGTGGAAGCGGGTGGCGTATTGTTGCCCGTGAGTGACGGGACTGCGGAGGTGGTTGTCCAGTGGAAAGAGCATCAGACGCGCGTGGGTGTTTCTGTGACAGGAACGCAGGTTCACGCACCGGTTGATTTTGCCACCGAGGTGATTGGTGCGCTCAGTCGTGGTGGGTGCAATCAAGGAGCTTGTCACGGGTCGCCTCAAGGCAAGAATGGTTTCCGTTTGAGTCTGCGCGGCTTTGAGCCGGCTCTCGATTTTCGTTTCTTGACACGCGATTCATTTAGCCGTCGAATCAACCCCCTTGAACCAGAAAAGAGCCTGGCGTTGCAGAAGGCGACCGGTGTTGTCGCGCACCAGGGCGGTGTCCAGCTGCGTGCCGATGAGGAGGCTTACCAGCAGATACGAACATGGATTTCGGAGTTGGGTTCGCGACCACCCGACGGACCGGATATGTCGCGTCAACTGCAGATTCTTGAGGTACTTCCGGGACGTCAACGGCTCCATGCCAGCGGCCCAAAGCAACAGCTGGTCGTACGTGCACACTATTCCGATGGGATGTAGCGGGATGTGACCGACCTGGCGGTTTTCACAACACCATCTGAGCCTGAGGTGACAGTGTAGCGTGGCGGCCTGGTTGAGTTTCATGCTACCGGAGAGGCTGCGGTTCTGGTGCGTTATCTTGATCAGATTCAGACGGTTCGCATGACTTACATTCGTCAGGATCCAGATTTTGAGTTTGTTGCACCACCGGAAAGTAATTACGTCGATCGACACGTGTTTGCTAAACAACGAGAGCTGCAGCTGCGTCCAGCGCAGAAGGCGACGGACGCGGTTTTTTTGCGACGTGTCTATCTCGATTTGGTAGGAGCCATACCCGGGCCGGTTGCCGCCCGCGCGTTTCTTGAATCACGTGATCCACAGAAACGTAGCAAGTTGATTGATCAGCTGCTCGAATCCGATGCCTATTCCCAGTTCTGGGCGCTGAAATGGGCTGATGTCATGCGTGGTAATCGCGAGGCGATCTCGGAGCGTGGCGTTCACAATTTCCATCGGTTTCTGGTCAGGAATTTTGCCGCGGACCGGTCTTTTGATGTCGTAGCACGCGAAATCGTAACCAGCGTCGGGAATACGATTAATGCGCCGGCTGCAAACTTCTACCGGATTTCACGGACGCCCAATGAAGCGGCCGAGTCGTTTTCCCAGTTGTTCCTGGGTGTGCGGATTCAGTGCGCCAAGTGCCACAATCATCCTTTTGAGTCGATTACCCAGGGAGATTACTATGGGCTGGCGGCACATTTCGCGCGTGTACAGCTGAAAGGGCGACGATTTGGACGCGATGATGAGATCGTCTTTTTGCAACCGACGGGTGAAATCAAGATGCCGGGTGTGGAAGAGGACATGGCGCCGGCCG
>CAZITS010000195.1:0-8627 GCA_964542185.1 uncultured Pirellulaceae bacterium | reverse complement strand
CACGAGCGAATTGCCCCGACTGGATTTCGTGGAGAATGCGTTTCATTTCGGCCCGAGTCTCCTCTGTAACCACGCGCGGTCCGCGGCTGTAGTCACCGTACTCGGCAGTGTTGGAAACGCTGTATCGCATGTAGTTCAGACCACCTTGGTAGAACAAGTCGACGATCAATTTCAGTTCATGCAGGCATTCGAAGTACGCCATTTCCGGTTGGTATCCAGCGTCGACCAGTGTTTCAAAGGCTGCTTTGACCAGTTCGCTGACGCCGCCACAGAGCACGACTTGTTCACCGAAGAGGTCAGTTTCGGTTTCCTCGGCAAACGTGGTCTCGATGACGCCCCCGCGCGTGCCGCCAATTCCCTTGGCGTACGCTAGCCCAAGCTGCTTGGTTTCTTCACTGCTACCGTCACCCAGAGCGATCAGGCAGGGAACGCCGCCACCCCGTTCAAACTCGGCGCGCACCAGGTGGCCAGGCCCCTTGGGCGCTACCAGCAGTGTAGCCACCCCGGCCGGTGCTTCAACTTGTCCAAAGTGGACGTTGAAGCCGTGCGAGCACATGATGACATTGCCTTCACTGAGATTCCCCCGGATGTGGTCTCGGAAGATGTCGCCTTGCACTTCGTCGGGGAGCAGGATGTTGACCAGATCTCCGCGAGCTGCCGCTTCGTTGACCGGTAGTGGTTCAAATCCATGTTCTACCGCCAGATCGTAGTTGGCGCTGCCTGGGCGTTGCCCGATGACTACGTTGCAGCCGCTGTCGCGCAGGTTTTGTGCCTGTGCATGCCCCTGGGAACCGTAACCGAGGATGGCGATGGTTTTGTCTTTGAGAAGGGACAGGTCGGCATCGTTGTCGTAGTAAATCGTGGCTGGCATCGGTGTGTTACTCCTGTTGACGATCAAAGCGATCAGGTGAGAGGAATGGAGTGTTTCCCAGAGAACAGGAAACACCTTGAAACGACGTGCGAGATGTCCGCGGAGGACGCCATCGTACATCGATTGAAATCAATCTTCGGTGAGCACGGGCGCGACTTTGATCGCAAGTCTGCTTGTTGCCGCAGGTTTGAAATAGTCGCGTAGCTGGCGGTTTCGAGAACACGCTGTCTGCCGCGTGTCAGGTTGTTGTGTTGGTGTGTGGGAGCGGTCCTTTTTGCTGCGTTGCAGGGGTCTGCATTTGGTGACGAGTCGTTGGTTGCTGGAATTGCGGCCTGGGTATCCAGTCGGATTGCGTGTCAGGTGAGTTTCCCATGTATGACGTTATGCTAATCCGGTGCGGCACCATCTGTCGTGATGTTACTGTCGGGAGATTGGCTCCGCACCATGGCGATGCAGCCCGTCCTGACAACCTCCAGAATGCCGTAAGGACGCAGTCGATCCATAAAGGCATTGAGTTTGTTTTCACGTCCGGAAATTTCGATCATGACGTCATCTGGTCCGACATCGACGATGCGGGCGCGGAAGATATCGACAAGCTCCCGTACTTCGCTACGTTGTCCACCTGCCGAGGCACTGACTTTCAGCAGCATCAGGTCACGGTCGACATGATCTTGCGAGCTGATGTTGTGGACCCGGACAACGGTAACCACCTTTTCCAGTTGTTTGCGGATTTGCTCGAGGACGGTGTTGTCGCCAACCACCACAAACGTCATTCGGGAAATCTGGGGATCATCGGTTTCACCCACCGCGAGCGAATGGATGTTGTAGCCGCGTGAGGCGAGCATTCCCGAAATATGCGCCAAGACGCCGGGAACATTCTGCACCAACGCGGAGAGGATGTGGCGCATGGCGAGTGGCTCCGAAAACAGGCAAACGGGTATCGTAGTCCCCCCTGATTTCAGGAACAAGGGGCGCGACGTGACAGGAACGCGTGGCGTTGTGATGTCGCCACGAGTTGTCGGATTTCGTCGCCGGGCGGCTGCGAACTTGTACGGGTAAGGGGGGCCGGGCAAGATCGCGGTGTGTACCGGTGAAGGATTAGCGTCCCGTGGGAATGACATCCGCCAGGTCGAGGTTCGGGGCATCGCCCCAGAGCGCCGCCAGGTTGTAGTACTCGCGGGTCTCTTCATCGAACAAGTGGATGACTACCGTTCCGTAATCCAACACGATCCAGCGGCTTTCGCGATATCCTGCAATATTCAACCGCTGGTCGTGCAGTTGGTCTTCCAGGACGTGGTCGATTTCCTCACTCATCGCGTGGAGTTGGCGCCGACTCGTTCCGGTGGCGATAACGAAATAGTCAAATAGGGGTGTCTGTTCGCGCAGGTCGAGGACCTGGATGTTGCGTCCCTGGTTGTCCGCAGCGGTACGGGCAGCGGCCAGCGCGAGTTGGAGACTTCGCGGTGGGGTGGCAATTTCAGCAGGTGTATCTTGGGGGGGGGAAGAGGCCAATGGGGTTCCTTCGACCAATGCGGCAGCGGTAGTCCTGGTTCAGTGCCTGTTGGCAGGTACGTGATTGCCCACGCGGCTGGGGACTGGTCTGCCGCTGATTGTGGTTCAGATGCCCCATCTTACTCATGGCCCGTCGAGTTGTCACGGACCGCGGTTGTATCGGATCGTGATTTCTCTGTCTGATTTGAGGCGTTATAACGGTAAACCAGTCACGTCTCACTTGTTGCAACGTTTGGAGAACTTCTTCCACCTTCCCAGCCCGACACACTGGCCCAGCCCGAGAGGACTTGGCAAGTGTTCGTGTTGGTCACCTGTCTCGCTGCGTCGACATTCAATCGATGGCAGCTTGGATGTCCGGTCTGGGACTTGACGATAGAGGAATCAAATCCGTGAGAATGCATCGATCCAGTCAATGGGTTGGGAGCAACGTTCTACGTTGTCTGCGGCCACTCCCGTGCTTGTTTCCAAAGCCGTCGATGGGGGTCGTCTCCGTCTGCTGCCTGGTAGCCTGGCTACAGTCGGGGGTCCTGTCGGCACAACAAGAATCTGCTGCCTCCTCGGTCAGTGCGTTGCACCAGATGCGCGGACAGCAAGGGATGGTAGTCTCGGCGTCGCGCCCTGCCAGTGAGGTGGGACGTAAGGTGATCGAGGATGGCGGTAACGCAGTCGATGCCGCAGTTTCCGTCGCGTTTGCTCTGGCGGTTACCTGGCCCGAGGCAGGCAATTTGGGCGGTGGTGGTTTTATGATGGTGCATCCCGGAGATGACCGCCCGGCGGTCTGCGTCGATTACCGGGAAACCGCTCCGGCGGCTGCGACTAAAACCATGTTTGGCCCCCGTGATGGTCGTCACACTCATAAGATCGTGGGCGTACCCGGAACGGTGCGTGGCCTGGCTTTGGCGCATCAGAAATTTGGATCGCTCCCCTGGAAACGCCTGGTAATGCCGTCGGCGCGGCTGGCTGCAGAGGGGTTTACCGTTGATCGACATCTGGCAGGGTCGATCAATGGCGTGCTGCGGTCTCGCAGTGTGCGCGCAGGCGAGCGGTTTGCCGAGCTGCGCCGTGTTTATGGGAAACCAGACGGTGAGAATTGGCAGGCAGGTGACCGTCTCGTGCTGCCGGACCTGGCAGCCACGCTGACACAGATTGCGGAGGAGGGAGCTGATGTGTTTTACCGCGGCCGCCCAGCAGCCCAGTTGGTCGCCGAGATGCAACGTGGTGACGGGTTGATTACGGCTGCCGATTTGGACGAGTACCAGGCCCGTATGCGGGAGCCCATTCGTGGCTCGTTTCGCGGCTATCAGGTACTTGGTCCGCCGCCGCCGAGCTCGGGGGGCATTTGTATCGTCCAGGCGTTGCACCTGTTGGAAGCTGCGAATCTAAAGCAGTACGATCGCTATTCACTGGAGGCGGTTCATTTGTTGGCGGAGACGTCCCGCCGGATCTTTTGTGATCGGGCACGGCATTTGGGGGATGCTGATTTTGTGCGCATCCCTGCGCGACTGACCGATCCGGAATACGCCCGAGAGCTGCTGCAGCAGATGTCGCGCAAACGCGCGACGGCAAGTGAGGCACTGGCACCGGATATCCCGTTGGCTGGCGAAAGCGAGTCGACGACGCATTTTTCGGTGGTGGATGGCGCTGGTATGGCGGTTTCCAACACCTACACACTGGAAGCCAGTTGGGGTTCACGCATCGTGGTCAAGGGAGCCGGATTTCTGTTGAACAACGAGATGGGCGATTTTAACTGGGTGCCCGGTGAGACGAACCGCCGCGGGCGCATTGGAACGAAAGCGAACCTGATCGCGCCCGGCAAACGGATGCTCAGTTCCCAGTCGCCCGTGATTGTCACGCGGGAGGGGCGTGCGGTGCTGGTGGCGGGAAGTCCGGGAGGCCGTACGATCATCAATACGGTGATTGGGATTCTGGTCAACACACTGGAGTACCAGATGTCCCTGCCGGAAGCGGTCGATGCGCCACGGATGCACCATCAATGGTTTCCCGACCAGCTGACCCTGGAGGCCGATAGCCAGCGGCATGCTCCTGAGCTCGTTGCGGCACTTAAAGCGATGGGCCATGGGGTCCGTTTACGCCGCCAGCAAGGATCCGTGCACGCCATTCAGATTGATCCGGATACTGGTGCCCTGCACGGTGTCGCTGATCGGCGACGTGGTGGGCACGCGGCCGGTTTCTAGCTGTCGAGCCTTTTCTCCGCGTTTGGGGGCACTCGCCCGGGTGTTATACCTGGGGAACCCAGCCGGGCGCGTAATCACGTTGCCATAAGCTCATGGCCTCGTCGTCATTCTGGATATGTCCGTTGGCGCCATCGCAGTCCAGTGTCCGTCCGACTCGCTGGGAGATGTTACCCAGGTGGCAGAGGAGCGTGCTCTTGTGGCCCTCCGCGATTTCGGTGTTGAGCGCCATGGGCTTGTCATTGCGGATTGCAGCCAGAAAGTTGTCCATGTGCTCGGTATCGCCACGGCGACTGCTCTCTTGTTCTTCGACCAGCTTGTCGCCCAGGTTGAAGACGCGGTAGCCGCCGTTGCTATCCAGTTCGAGCGTACCTCCGTCGCCATAGAAGGTGATGAAACCACCGCCGTGTCGATTGCAGCTGAGACCTTCCCAGGTGATCTGACGGTCGTCCGGAAAGGTGAAAGCCACCGCATGGGTGTCAGGCGTTTCCTGGTCATCGCCGCGAAAATGGTAGCGGCCGCCA
This sequence comes from uncultured Pirellulaceae bacterium, assembly GCA_964542185.1. Lineage (GTDB taxonomy): Bacteria > Planctomycetota > Planctomycetia > Pirellulales > Pirellulaceae > UBA9264. The sequence continues at coordinate 3,528 of CAZITS010000195.1, read as the reverse complement.
CTGGAGTTGACCTGAGTTGGGAAGTCGACGTTCAATCCCCAGCGACAAAGATCGAGGGTGTGCACACCATTATTCCCCAGCTCTCCGTTTCCCCAGTGCCACCGCCAGTGCCAGTTGTAGTGCACGACATTGCTGCGATAGGGGGTCCGTGGCGCCGGGCCCTGCCAGAGTTCGTAATCGAGCTGGCTGGGGACATCGGCTGGTTGGCCATTGCCGATCGTCCCGCGGGCGCTGTTGTACCAGGCCCGAGAGAGGTAGACGCGGCCAATGATACCTCCGTGAAGCTTTTGCACTGCTTCGATTGCAGATGGCCCGCTGCGGCGCTGGGTGCCAACCTGGACGGCCCGGCGGTGTTTACGGGCGGCCTGAATCATCCACTCGCCCTCCTGGGGGTTGTGGCTACACGGTTTTTCGACATAGACGTGTTTACCTGCCGCACAGGCCAGAATCGTAGCCGGCGCATGCCAGTGGTTCGGTGCGGCGCAGACCAGTCCATCGACGGATTTGTCATCCAGAATTTTGCGAAAGTCGGTAATGGCTTGCGGTTTTTTTTGCACCGCTCCATGGACGAGCTCGGCGGCGGCACCGGCGCGGTTGGAGTCGACGTCGCAGACATATTTGATTTCGACTCCCGGTCGTCGGGCAAAGTTGACTGCCAGCGAGCGGCCTCGGCTCAGCCCCATAACACCCAGCACGACTTTGCTGTTGGTATCCGTTTGGGCAGCGGCGCGGCCAGCGGAGACGGCCAGGCTCGCACAGGCTCCACTCACGGCACCCTGTTGGAGGAAGTTGCGACGGTCGAGTGTGGTGGACATGCGAGGGCTCCTGGAAGTTCGGAGGGGGCCGGTAGGGACCAGGTGAAATGACTTGTGTGCTGCGGCAGAGAATTGTGGAAAGGCCCGTTGGCGTTTCCGGGTGACTCCCCTGCCCTGCTGGTGGTTCTCCGACCGATGCTCGACAATCCCGATTGCCTGGCATCACCCAGGATCCACACACGCTTTTATTATCCATCAAGGAGATACGTATGACCAGCCGAGCGAACACGGAGTACCGTTACCACAAACTGACGTGGCCTGAGATCAATGATGCCATTGGAGCCAACCAGGTCTGTATTATTCCCTGCGGTGCCGTGGAACAACATGGCGAACATCTACCGTTGGATGTCGACCTGGTCTGTCCTGGTGGTATTGCCCGCGGCGTTGGAGAAAACCATCCGGATCAAGTGCTTGTACTACCCACGTTAAGTTACGGATATACCGGTCATGTGATGGATTTTCCGGGGACCATTAACACCAACTACAAGACCTTCATCGAGCAGGTGCTCGATGTGACGCGTTCACTGGCCTACCACGGGTTCAAAAAGATCATTTTGTTGAATGGACATGGGTCGAACATGCCCAATCTGGATCTGGCGGCGCGTCGCACTAACCTGGAGACGGATGCCGAGTGCCTCCTGGTTGCCTGGTGGCAACTGCTCTCCGTCGACCCCGATTTCCTGCCGAACTGGCGCGAGAGCAAGTTTCCAGGAGGTATTTCACATGCGTGTGAACTGGAGACGTCGCTCTACCTCTATCTGGAGGAAGAAGGGGTTCGTAAGGATAAGATCCACGACCACATTTCCACACTCAACGACGGCAACCCCTATATCTGGACCGATTTGCTGGGCAAGGGGCCGGCGGCGCTGGTCTCCTGGACCAGCACCTATTCCCCACAGGGTGTGATGGGGCAACCGGAGCTGGCCACACGCGAGAAAGGTGAACAGGTTTACGTTGAGGCGGTCAAACACCTCAGCGGGATTGTGGACTTTTTCCAGCAGCGACCGGTCGACGTCCGGCGGCGGCACCAGCGGAACGATCCGACGATGCCGATCCCCTGGGGCCAGCGCCACGATGTCGCAGACGCCTGAAGTTATCCGCACCCCGTGCTCTTGTATCAGAGGCTGATGGTTTCATTCGCGGATCAGGGCTCGTCCGCCATGGGGGGCGCGGGTTGATTGCCGCGCACCAGGTGGACGACACCAGCCAGGGCCAGAAAGGCGACGACGACAGCGACGCCGATCCATTGTAATTTGCTCCAGATCGACCAGCCCGCACCAATCGTCGCGGCGATTAGCGCGACGAGCATGACGGCATTGATGGCGATGCGTTTGCCACCCTGGGGTAGATGTTCGCCCAGCAGGCTCTTGCTGTTGATCATCAGGAAAAACGTTCCGTAGGCGATCGGCAACAGGACCATGCCGAAAATGCTGGTGGGCTGGACCACGTAGAATTTGGCCTGGCTGCTCCAGAGCGTTAGTGCGCCGATGCCTCCCGTTAGTCCTGGTAGTAGCGAACCGAACCGATAGAGGAACCCTTGCGACGGTTGATTGCAAATTTCGCAAATCGTGAATCCGTTGATCAACATCAGGATGATGATTGTGGAAATGGCCATTCCCAGCACGCCGATTCCAAACACGTACTGCGCAACCGTTTTCCCGGTCAGCCCCTCGAGCGAAAGTGCCAGCGCGTTGGCATCACGACTGACCAGCATAGCTGCCAGTTGTCGGTCGGCCTTGTCGATTTGCTCGATGGCTGCTTCTCGCGCACTCGCAGTTTCCAGCTCCTTGAGCACAACTTCAGACTCGGTGTGGGTAAGTAACTTCTGCAGAGCCCCCTCGTAGCTGCCAACGAGTTTTTCGGTGGCTGCGGTCCGCGGTCCTTCGTTTAACAGTCCGGCGTCGTATTGCCCGTGAAACTGCGTCGCGGACGCAATCACAACACAGCTGGTTGCCAGCATAAATGGGATGAACAGGCCGATCGACAGATCGAACACCGCCAGACCGCGAAAGTCCCGGTCCCAGCCCCGCTTGAGCATCGAATAGGGGAGCAGGAAGGTCATGTTAATGCCAACGGCCGTGGCGGCGGCGGTGACCATTTTGTCGCGCTGGCTGCTAAGGATCTGGGAACTCCAGTAGGCGGCGTTGCTTGTTTTCTCCAGAAACGGAGTAAACCCATCGGCGATCCGATTCAGGAGCGTCAAGTCCGGAATAAATCCAGCCAGAATACGGCCCCATGGCAGCCCATCGCCCTCAACCGACATCGCGACGACCACACCGAAGAAACTCAGTACCACGACGCCTACCATCATCTTGAGAATCGCGTCAAAAATCTTGATGCCACGTCCACCACTGTCGTAGAACCAGACGATGGCGGCGGCAGTGAGCAGCAAAATCGTTGAGCAGATCGCGGGTCCATTGTCGCCCGGGAAGAGGCCCAGGTTCTGCTGCATGGCCGCGGTGCCCAGGGCAAACTGTGGCATCGCCCAGACCATATTTGCCATCAGTGTAGCGATCGCCCAGCCCCAGCCGAGCACTGGATTGATGTGGCGATTGATCGCCTGGAAGGGGCGTTCACCGGTGGACAGCGTGACGTAGCCAATGACGCTCAGCATGACGATGCCGAGGATCATCATCAGCGGTTGCAGCCACATTAACTCGTAACCGCCAATGACCCCCAGATAGAGGCTGCCACCGAGCGAACCGCCTCCCAG
>CAZITS010000194.1:0-8639 GCA_964542185.1 uncultured Pirellulaceae bacterium | reverse complement strand
GGATTCAGCACAACGTGCGCCACCATCTTTTCTGATCTAGAAAAAGTCAAGCTAATTCCCCATTGCATCCTGTTTTGGCGCAGCAGCACACATCTGCTTGGTGGGCTGGGAATCGTGGTTTTGTTTGTTGTGATCCTGGGCCAGGGTTCAGCAGGCAAAGCCTTGATGCGAGCGGAAATGCCAGGACCGACCAAAGAAGGTTCGCAGGCACGCATGCAGGACACCGCCTGGCTATTTGCAGGCATCTACCTGGCGCTGAACGTACTGCTGTCCATCATCCTTAAACTGCTGGGCATGACCTGGTTCAGTGCCATTTGCCACGCATTCGGAACTATGGCAACCGGCGGATTCAGCACGTACAACAGCAGCGTCGGACACTATGAAAGCGCTACGATCGACTATGTCATTACGCTGTTCATGATTCTAGCCGGAACCAACTTTACTTTGCTGTATTTCCTCCTGCTGCGGCAACCTGGCAAATTGCTGGCAGACATCGAATGGAGGACGTACATGGGTATCATTGGAGCCGTGACCCTGCTCGTCATACTGTTCGGAGTCAGTACGGGAGACTTCCCAGGATTCAGTGATGGCCTGCGTTACGGACTGTTCCAAGTCGTGGCAATCATCACAACGACCGGATACGGCACACATGATTTCGACCAATGGAACCACTTTGGGCGGGGTATTCTGTTTGCACTCATGTTCGTTGGCGGATGTGCGGGGAGCACGGGCGGCGGCATGAAAGTGATTCGACATATTCTGTTTTTCAAGATCTTGCGACTTGAAATGGAGCAAGCCTATCACCCCACCGTCGTCCGACCATTGCGACTGGGTGGTACGCCAGTCGATGACCGTGTCTTGCGAAGCACAATTCTCGTGTATTTTGGACTGATTCTCGCGATCTTCGTATTGAGCTGGTTGTTTGTGATCGCTATCGAACCTGACGCCACCTGGGGTCCCGATACACAACATAAGTTGATTGACAGCGCAAGCAGCGTAGCTGCAACCTTGAACAACATCGGCCCTGGTCTGGGCACCGTGGGCGCCACTCGCAACTACGGTCACTTCAGTTGGATAAACAAACTCTTGTTTGTCTGGTTAATGATGTTGGGTCGACTCGAACTGTTCTCGATTCTCGTACTGAGCACACCTGGCTTCTGGAAATTTCGCTGACTTCGAACCGCCGTTTCTCAATTCTCGCTGTACTGGATGGTGCGTTCATCCGCGCTCAACAACGTTGCATTGAGACATTGCACTCGCAGCACGTTTAAAACGAAGCCATTGGGAGAATGTTAGCTGAGAACCGTTTAATGACACTGTTCTCGCAGCAGTCGGACGATCTTCTAGCCTGAGCGAGCGGGTAAACGCGGCTTGAAATGGCCAGACATCAGTCATCGCACGTATTGCATCTCACCAGCAGACCCAGACACGTTGCTTGATATGTGACCACCTGGAAAACGCTGGACAACCAGGTGGTCACGTACGCGTGCAGTTCTCAGGCAGCTCGCTCTGAACGTGCGGCGACATATTTGCGGTACCAGTGAATCGTTTCGAGCAATCCTGCACGTAAGGATGTGCGCGATTGAAACCCAAAACACTCCCGCGCTCGCACAGTGTCCAGGCATCGTCGAGGTTGGCCATCTGGCTTGCTGGAATCCCAACAAATTCGTCCCCGAAAATCAACGAGTTCACAGATTAGCTCAGTCAGCGCAGCGATCGTAATCTCCTGGCTGGATCCAAGATTGACCGGTTCCTCACTGTTGTAGCAATCTGTCGCCAAGGCAATCCCCTCGGCCGCGTCTTCAACAAACAAGAACTCTCGTGACGCTTTCCCCGAACCCCACACCGTAATTTCCGACCGCCCTTGTTGCTGTGCTTCCACCACCTTGCGAATCAGCGCTGGAATAACGTGACTGGAAACAGGATCAAAATTGTCTCCAGGCCCATACAGGTTAACTGGCAACAGGTAGATCGCATTTAACCCGTACTGCTGTCGATAAGCTTGCGCCTGCACCAACAACATTTTCTTCGCCAGTCCATAGGGTGCATTCGTTTCCTCTGGATACCCCTCCCATAACTGATCTTCTGCAAACGGAATCCTGGCGTATTTGGGATAGGCACAAATCGTACCAACCACAACCACTTTCTTGACGTTGAATTGCCGGCACTGCTCGATCAATTCAATTCCCATAATCGCGTTGTCGTAAAAATAGCTTCCCGGGTTCTTGCGATTGGCACCAATGCCACCCACGACTGCAGCCAAATGCACAACAATCTCCGGACGGCAATCGCTGAACAGATTCTCGATTTGCCGCCGGTCTCGCAAATCGCAGGTCGCGCTGCGAGGAATATAAATCGAACTGGGAGAAAGTGCCTGCAAACGCTGCTTTACGCAACGCCCCAGGAACCCAGATCCGCCGGTCAAGACAACACGTCGCCCACGTATATCGTTCACAAATAGTACCGTAACAAGATGCTTTGAAATCAAATCGGCACGAGGCAGGCACCTGCTATCCGACGAGAAGAGCAGAACAGGTCACCTACATCAGATTGCCCGCCTGATGCAAATGTGGCGTCAATACCTTGCGCTCCCAAAGTCCAATCTTTGGATAGAGCGTTTCAGAATAGGCGTCTTGTCTCCATCGGGTCAAGATTAAATCTGGAGTCAGAACCGACTGCTCACACAGCAGTTACATCCGCCACCGAAATGTGTTTTCATCTTGAATCTAACGCTGGATTATGAGACGGTGTTCTGCGCAGTCGGTTGCGCCGACGCGGATTTGTCGGGAACACTCTATGACCCCAAAGCTGACTCTATGACTCCACAAATCACCGTTCTGATTCCCTGTCGAGACGAAGAACGCAACATACAATCCTGTATCGAAGCAGCTCGATTAGTTGCAGATGAAATTCTCATTGCCGATTCCGGTTCCATCGACCGCACTCTGGAAATAGTTAAGGGTCAGAAAGATGTCCGACTCATCGAACGCACGTTTGTCGGCTACGCGGACTTCAAGAATTGGGCAATCCCGCAAGCAACACATCCCTGGGTCTTGATCGTCGATGCTGACGAGCGAGTCACCCTGTCCTTGGCTGAAGAGATCCGCGGATTGCTTGAGTCAACTCCCGAAGAAATTGATGCCTACTGGATCTATCGTCGCAATTTTTTCCTCGGGCACGAAATCAAGTTCTCGGGATGGAACACAGACGATGTGTGCCGACTCATTCGACGTGACCGCTGTCGCTACGGCAGACGACTCGTTCATGAAGAAATCGATGTTGAGCCGAAGCGAACACGCTGGCTTCGTGAACGTCTGATTCACTACACCGTCCGCAACTATGACCATTACCTCGAAAAGCGAATCAAATACACTGAGCTCAGCGCCAAACACATTTGGGAAAATGGAAAACGCGCGTCTTTCAGTAGTCTCTTTTTTCGTCCTCTGTTGAGGTTTGTCTATCTCTATGTGTTGCGCGGCGGCTTTCGTGACGGCCTGGCCGGTCTCCAGGTATGTATGCTAACTGCCTTCTTTAATACATTTATTCGCCAGGGACGCCTCTGGGAAATGCAACATGGAGAAGATCTGCGCCATGAATCGGCCGAGACAAGCACCTTGCCTTCCGTGGATCGGAAAGCGGCTTAGTTCAGCCTGGCACAACGAACTGGCCATGGCGCACAGCTGATCAGCCTCGACGTGCCACTCGGAGACCAGGTACCGCGTCCCGCAACATGCGGTACGGAGCGGATCTACTGCCTGGCAGATCGCACCCAATCAATGCCACCTCGAACCTGCGGTGAACATCTCACATCAAAGTCGAAACGGCGCGCCCTAATCGGTCGAAAATCTCATCCACGTCATCCAGGCTAGTCGCCGCACAGAATCCGTGATGACACGCCGCCCCACCGTAGTCATGAAAATAGACACCCTCTTCAATCGCAGCAGCGATAAACCGTAACATCATCTCACGATCGTGACCGAGGGTATCCTGGTAATTTCGTACTTCTTCACGAATCCCACAGTAAATCCCAAACCGGGCGCCGAGCCCCTGAATCCGAATCGGCAAGCCCTGGCTTTCAAAGAGCTGTCGCAATCCACCGTACAAGCGTTTGGCCACGGATTCGATGTGTGTGTAAAAATTGCCTTCTCGATACGCACTCACGGCAGCTAATGCTGCGGCTATCACAACAGGGTGACCGTTATAGGTACCACTGTGCTGGCAGTCACCTTCAGGCATCAGTCGTTTCATCAATTCAGAACGACCGCCAAACACACTCAGCGGATAACCACCACCAACCGCTTTTCCCAAAGTACACAAATCAGGAATGACCTCCAAATGCTGCTGCGCTCCTCCGGCACAAGTGCGAAATGCGCTCAACACCTCATCAAAGATTAATACCGTACCGTGTTGCGTCGTACGCTGGCGAAGAGTCTGCATAAATTCCGGAGTCGGCACAACACATCCGGCGTTGTAGTAGATCGGTTCACAGATGGCCGCTGCCAACTGGTCACCGAACCGCGCAAATGCTTCATCGACGAGATCCGGACGGTTGTAGGGAATCTGGACGATGTGCTGCTCCAATCCAGGCACCATACCTGCCGACTGGGGCTGAAGTGTGGGATGAAATGCGCCCGGCTCACTCGAACCAAGCATGACCTGATCATGGTAACCGTGAAAATTCCCCTCAAAACGAAGCAATAAATTGCGACCCGTCACAGCGCGCGCCAAACGCAAGCAGTGCATGGTCGCCTCTGTACCTGACCCAGTGAATCTTACTCGCTCCAGACAAGGAATCGTCGCGCATAACAATTCGGCCAACTCCGTGTGTAATTCACTCTCGTAAGAACACGCAGCTCCTCTTGCCAATACACCTTCAACTGCACGTTGCACACGCTCATCGCCATGTCCCAGTAACGTCGCCCCATGGCTACAGCACAAATCCAAATACTCCCGCCCATCCAAATCCCAAATCCTGCACCCTTGAGCGCGATCGAACTTCATCGCGTGCCCTAACGCCTGATTCACTCGAGTCGAGGAGGATACACCACCAGCCAAGGACTGGCTGGCCCGCATGAAATGTTCAGTAACTAATGACATCGCCCTCTCCGTCTTTCTTGCTGAGTTCTAACTGATTTTTGTCGAACGCCACGTGTCATACGACATTGCACGGCGAAGCCTCAAGCCAATTGCCGGGTCCGTCATGGCAGCCGTTGCTAGTTGTACCGCGTGCGCTCCTGCGTCCATGTAAGCATTCACTTCCACGAGACTTCGCACTCCGCCGACTCCGATCAAGCGTACATTTTCCTCGCGTTGGCCGATCAACTGGCACATCCAATGCGTTTGCTCGATCGATGCTGCCGAGATCGCCGCCCCACAAATACCTCTTTTCTGACCGGCAAACAGTAGCTGACGGTCCGTTTTCTGTACCGTCGTAGCGATACTGTTCGTCATTGCAATAGCATCCACATAGGGCGCAACTGCATCAAGCAAAGCTTCGCCAGCTACGCGTGTCCGTAGATGCCCCACCTTAATGATGTACGGCACGTCACCAATGGCTTGTCGCACTGCCGACGCAACGTATCCAGCGGCCTCCGGCTCTTGATACAATTGACCATCACAGGTCGAAACGTTGGGACAGGAAAAATTCGTCTCGACGCAATCCGCGCCACTGTCAACAGCCCACCGCGCACACAACGCGTAATCTTCAGCAACCTCTTTGATGGACCATCCAGGCTGTATCGTCGCAACCACAGATACCGACAGAATTTTCCCTTCCGGAAGTTCGTTGCGCGTTTGTTCTACATCTGCCCGCCATTCGTCAGGGCTGCGCGACGGCATCCCGAATGAAACAGCCCAACTCCCCTGCATCACATCGCATGCTGACAAACGACTTTCTCCTCCCACCAAAGGCTGCACTACTTCAACTGGTTGCAGATTCGGCAAATCATAACAGCCGTGAGAACGACTCCTTACAGTTTTGTAGGTGAGAACATCAAACCCGAGACTTGCGTAATAAAGACACCAGCCCCGATTCAATAATGGGCCAGCAGGTATGCCCAGGGGAGAGTCAACGGATAATCCACAGTAGTCCCAGGATCCCGCGACGTGAGGTACTTCGACAGAAGCTGGCTGGGGGAATCGCGCATAATTCCACGCGTAGCTTCGTCGCCAGTCATACCGTTGCCAGGATTGATTTCCAGGCATGTGATCACTACCCACACAAAGACGCCACCACGATGAGTTTGCTCTTTCAGTGTATCAATCTTGGCGGTCGGCCACACGGTCTCAAGCAACATCCCGCGCCATCGGGAAAATCACGTTACCCCGACCTTACTGACTCTGTAAACGGTTTCTCATTCGACGGTCGTTCTCCTGCGATGCTGAGCCGGTTCACGTTGACGCTTGACTCTGCGTGTGGTAATTTCCCGCGGCAACCTGCTGGAAAGGCTGTGGGACGGGTTACCGGGCGGCCTCTCGACAATGTCAGAGTAATAAAACGCAACCAGGTTACGTAAATCGTCCGCCGTATTCTGTGCTCAGCATTGTTTTGCAACCTCAACCGAATGCCGGGTACTACGTATCTCTCGTTCAAAACACAACCTCTTGGTTCTGCGACTGGAGTGGCATCTTCACTTCGAAGCTTAACTGTAGACGCAAGCATCGCTTGATCTTTATTCCCTGTCGGGCGTGGGCCGGATGATCAACCCTGCCGAGTTTCGCGAAGTCGTTAGCGGCCGCCAACAAGGGTTGCGAGCTTCGCTGCTGCGTAGCTTGTTGCAATGTCTGGAAGCTCCGTATGCTTTTCTGATCGCTTTGCGCAACATGAGTTATGACTATGGCCTCTGCAAAATCGAAAGCGTCGACACACCGGTCATAAGTGTTGGCAATCTGACTCTGGGCGGTACTGGAAAAACGCCCCTGGTGCAATGGCTCGCGCAATGGTTTCAAGACCGATCTTCTCGCGTTGCCCTGGTCAGCCGAGGCTACAAAGCGGCACCGGGAAGTCTGAATGACGAAGCTCGCGAATTGGCAGAGAAACTAGGCAGAATTCCACACATACAAAATCGCAACCGTGCACAGGCCGCCCGCGAAGCTATCTGCGGCCATCAATCCCAGGTCATTCTGCTTGACGACGGTTTTCAACACCGCAAACTTGATCGCGACCTGGATATTGTGCTCATTGACGCCTTGGAGCCCTATGGGTTCGATCACATTTTCCCACGTGGAATGCTCAGGGAGTCGCTGAATTCTCTCTGCCGAGCTGACGCAATCGGACTCTCGAGAACGGATGCGGTCAACGCACACCAGCGGACTACCATTCGCAAGCGCATTCAAGCGCTCGCACCGCACGCTGTCTGGTTTGAAACAGTCCATCAGCCTCGTCAGTTGATCCGCCACCAATCGCCGTCAAACAAGTTGACTTGGTTACGCAACCGATCGGTTGCGGCTTTTTGCGGACTGGGAAATCCGTCCGGTTTTCAACACACGCTGGCTACCTGTGGCTGCCAGATCGCGGCATTTCGCGCCTTACCCGACCACTACGCATATACAGAGCAAAATCTACAGTCACTCACTACATGGTTGGCTCAGTCGCCGACGGTGGATGCCGTAGTGTGTACCTGTAAAGACCTGGTCAAAATCAGCCGGTCGGAATTAGCTGGCATCCCGTTGTACGCACTCGACATCGGCATGCAATTCGTTCACGGACAAAGCGACCTGGAAGCTTGCCTGCAACCGATCCTGGAGTTGCAACACTCCGCAGCAGCTTGACGACAGCTATGACCTCGGCTGCGTACGGAAGTGCTAGCATCGCTCGAGGACGAACCAGAAAACGACCCGACAGCGGTCCAAAAACGTCTTTTGGCTGATTGCTCCTCCTTGAACTCGCGGTTTCTGTTATCGTCCGGGACGGCTCCGTAACACATCACTTCTTCCTCTGATCTGCCCCATCGGACCACATGAGATCGTCAAGGATGACGCCTCTTTATCAACCCGCGATACCTCTTTATCGCCCCACGACAGGGGTATCGCGCGAGCACATCACGAACCCACACTTAATCGTGGTCGGAGACCTGTTTCTGGCCGAACACAGCTGCGGCTTGCGCTCAGACGAGCAAGCCGTTCCGCAATTCGCAACAGATACTCGACGCGATTATCGACTCATTGGGGCCGCCCATATCTGTCAAATCATGCGAGAGCTGGACGCCACAGTCTCCTGTGTTGGCATGGTGGGAAATGATACGACGGGGTGGGAATTACGTCGGCATTTGAATGCCTGTGGCATTACCGATCAACTGGTCACGATTGACACAACACGTGCCACCAACTTCAGACAATACACCCACACAGTTCAACGAACATCCGCTGTCAATCCAGTCCCAATCGACGAGCAAGAAACGACGGGTCCCCTGACACTTGAATTCCAGACTCAGCTTCGCGAAATACTACTAGACAACATCAGCGTACACGACGCTCTTGTTATCACTGATGACCGCTCAGATCTGTGCCAGGACGGCTTGATCCGTGACGTATTTACAAAAGCACAGCAGCACGATACCCCGGTGATAATTGCAGCCCATGGCAATCACACCCTGGGCCGCTATCGGAAAGCAGCACTCGTGCAACTCAACCGCTACGGA
>CAZITS010000193.1:1637-8664 GCA_964542185.1 uncultured Pirellulaceae bacterium | reverse complement strand
AAAGACCTGGTCTCCGTCTGGTCAGCGAAGAAGGAACTCCGCTACGGTTTAATCGAATTCGATGTGAGCAACTCAGGAAGCGCGGAGTGGCGTTCGGCTCGTTTGAAGCTGGGCGTATTGAACAGTGCTCCCATTCGTCAAAGCGCTGCACTGATTACATCAGGTCTGGCCAACCTGACGTGGAACAGCTACCAACAAACGCGCCACGCACAACGGGTGACGCTCGAATCGTTTGGACGCATCGTCGACGCTGGCGCTCACAAAGTCGGTACGTATGCGATCAGTGATGCAGCCAGCAAGGCTGATTTGAAGAAGCTGAACCAGGCTCGGCAAAACGGCAAGATTGCCTTTGTGTTGATCGCGGATGAAGACGGCGAAATCTATTGGCGAGATTGGGACGACGGCAGTCGAGGCCAACTCCCGCAGTTAGTGGTGCGTCGCGGTGACCCGGATCCGCAAGAAGCTGCTGATCGAGCGTTGCAGAATGTTTGTCACGCGATGATGAACTCAGCCAGTTTTTTGTATATCGATTAGCTCTTGGACGGGTGCGAATTCTGCTGGTTTCCGCTAACAAGGCCCATGAAATAAATGAGCACAGTTAACCCCAACGCAGCGGACACGATGCCAGACAACCCCTTGTTTACGCGTCAGGACATAATTTCGCGTCGTAGCTTTTTTCAGCACACCAGTGGTGGCGTTTTAGGCGCTGCGTTGGCGACAACATTGGCCGAAGATCTCTATGCTGAAGAGCACAAGAATCTGGAAAGGCATATTTACGATCTGAAGCCTCGGCCCAGCCATTTTGCTGCGCCCGCCAGGTCGGTGATCCACCTGTTTATGAATGGTGGCCCCAGTCAAATGGATCTATTCGATCCCAAACCGGACCTGGACAAGCAGCACGGCAAGTCCTTCTTTGAAAAGATCGCCGGAGAAGTGGAGAGTCCAGGTAACGCTGGTGCGCTGATGAAGACGCCGTTCAAGTTTGCCCAGCATGGACAATCGGGCATGTGGATGTCGCAGCTGATGCCGCACCTGGCCACCTGTGCTGATGACCTCGCATTGATCCGCTCCATGTATACGACCAACCTCACGCACGAACCGGCACTTTTCAAGATCCACTCGGGGCAAGAACTACCCGGCCTGCCAACACTTGGTGCCTGGGTCAGTTACGGATTGGGGACCGTCAATCAAAGCCTGCCGTCGTACGTGGTGTTGGCAGATCCTGGTGGCTTGCCGGTTAATCGAACTCAGAATTGGCAAGCGGGATTCCTGCCGCCGGTCTACCAAGGTACTCGTTTTCGAGCGAGCGGCTCACCGGTACTCGATCTGAAACAGGAGTTCGAAGAACCGCACAGCATCACCGCTTTGGAACGCAATCTCATCGGTCAGCTGGATCGGTTGCACCAGAAGCAACGCTCGAGCAGGCCTGAGTTGGGAGCCAGGATTGCCAGCTATGAACTTGCCGCTCGCATGCAGCTGGCCGCGTCCAATGCCCTCGACTTGTCACAAGAGACCAGCGACACACTACGCAACTATGGCGTGGGCCAGAGCCCAACCAATTCGTACGGTCGTCGCTGTCTAATCGCGCGTCGACTGGTCGAACGAGGTGTCCGTTTCGTACAGTTGTTTGTCAATTTCCAACCGTGGGACAACCATGGCAACTTGATTGGCGGTTTGAAAAGTATTTGCGATCAAACTGACCAGCCCATCGCAGCGCTGATCAAGGACCTGAAGCAACGTGGGTTGTTAGACAGCACGCTCATTGTTTGGGGCGGCGAATTTGGTCGGCTACCAATCGCTCAAGGCAAAAATGGTCGCGACCACAACAAGAACTCTATGGTCAGCTGGTTGGCTGGCGGTGGCATTAAAGGTGGCGTAACGCACGGCACAACCGACGAGATTGGATACTCAGCTGCCGACGACAAAGTCAGCGTGGAAGACTGGCACGCGACGATCTTGAATCAGCTTGGGCTTGATTACCGCAAGCTTGCTTTCTATCGCAACGGGCTGGAGGAGAAGCTGACGGGTGTAACTCAGCCGCGTGTTGTCAAGGAACTGATTGCGTGAAGAGGAAACCGCTGATAAATACATCTAGTCACTGATGTTCAGCGGGGTCTCGTGATCATTCGTCTCGGATTCGTGCAGACAACGATTCAGGGAAACGCGACCGCCAACGGAACCCACAGCCCTATCCCAGGGCAACTCAATTCGGCACCGTTTCGTTGGCCGACTTCCGCAAGCCACCGTTTTCCGAGCCAACGGACCAGCACCCCAGAGGCAAACGGTCCACTCCTCAGGGTCGGATGAAACACACGATCCGCAGATTGCTTCTGCACACGGACAACGACGGCTGTGATCTCCTGCGGAAGGTGCTCGACTGTTCGCTACCACTCACTTGGGACACTGATATTCGGGAAGCAGCTCGGCGCTTTGGGTGGTCGGCGTGCGGATGCGGCCTGACGGACGGATCGACAGTCTGTTCATTCAATCGACTGCCAGACAGCCTGTAATCGCGGTGTCACCGGCTGGCGAGCGTGCCGTGGTACTGCTGCAAAGATGCGCAGTGCTACCGAGTTCGGTTTCCAGGAATTAATCGTAAGCCACGGTCAGACACACATGCCTGGACACCTCAGCCATTCTCTCTTCTGCTCAACAATTCCTGAAACATGGCAAACGATGCATGGATTCGCTCCGCCACTTCCGTGAGACAATAGACCCCTATCTGGCCACGCACGGCCCGCTAGGGCGACCACCTGGCAAACCATTTCGTTGCCAAAGAAAACGTACGAGGTACGAAGACATTTCTCGCGACGGAGCGGACTTCCAGCGGATCGCCCCCGGAACACGCACTGAGTATGCCGCGCGCCAGTGGCCGTTCTTTTTCAGCCCCTCACATCCTGCTCGCTGCAGCAGCGGCGCAGGAACGGTCAACTGCGACCAAACGAGTACTCCAGAGTCCTATTCACAGATTCAAGCCCGCACCCTTGTTGCAATTGATTTGCATGTGTATTCTATTTGCACCACAGGAACTTGATCAGAGAGGGGGTGAGCGATTGCCAACTGGCGGCGATTCAGCCAACGCCCATTCCGAAACCGTCTATTCCCAAGCAGGCGCTTTTCCTGTCACTGACCGAACTGCTGGAGTTACCCATGAACACGACTGGATCACCACCGAGTCGGCCCCGCCTGCCGGTCACGGTGCTGAGCGGCTTCCTTGGAGCTGGCAAGACGACACTGCTAAATCATATTTTGGCCAACCGTGAGCAAATGCGTGTCGCCGTGATCGTCAATGACATGAGCGAGGTCAACATCGACGCGACCCTGGTACGCGACGGCGGTGCGGACCTGTCTCGAACGGAAGAACAACTTGTCGAGATGACGAACGGTTGCATTTGCTGCACGTTACGTGAGGATCTGCTCGTCGAAGTCGCGCGGTTGGCCGGTGCGGGCAGATTCGATTACCTGCTCATCGAATCGACAGGGATCAGCGAACCGATGCCCGTCGCCGAGACATTCACTTTCGAAGATGAAGAAGGAAATAGTCTGTCGCATATCGCCGAACTCGACACGATGGTAACGATCGTCGATGCCGGATCCTTCATAAACGATTTCGGCTCGTGGGATGACCTGACAGATCGACGGATCGGGCTGGACGACGAGGACGATCGCAACATCGTTGATTTGCTGGTCGACCAGGTTGAGTTCGCAAATGTGATCGTCATCAACAAAACGGATCTTGTTTCGCCATACGACCTGGAGCAATTGGACCAAATCATTCGGCGACTTAATCCGAACGCCGAGATCGTGCACGCGAGAGAAAGCTGCGTTCCGCTTTCCTCAATTCTGGGCACGAGACGTTTTCAGTTGGCCGAGGCAGAAGGAATGCCGGAGTGGCTGGCGGTACCACGAGGACAAGAGCAAACTGAAACAGATGAGTACGGCATCTCCAGCTTTGTCTATCGCCGCCACCGCCCCTTCCATCCGCAACGACTGAATGACGTCCTCGGCGGCGATCTCGATAACGGCTTGTTCTGCGGTGTGCTCCGCAGCAAGGGTTTAATGTGGGTCGCAACTCGCCATGACTGGGCATACGACTGGTCACAGGCCGGTTGTTCCATACGCATGAATCCGGCTGGATTCTGGTGGGCGGCAGCTCCTGAGGAAGATTGGCCGGACGACGAGGAACTGATTATGGAAATCCGCTCTAATTTCTTCGGTGATCATGGCGATCGCCATCAGGAATTAGTGTTCATTGGGCAAGAACTGGATCAGCAGCGCATCGAGAACATTTTGGATAGCTGCTTGTTAACCGATCTCGAGTTCGTACAGGGCCCCGGTGCCTGGTCGGATTTGGAAGACCCTTTACCGCTGATTGAAACCGAAACCGAGGATATTGCCTGATGGAGACCGCAACGAATGCCAAGATCTATGACGCCGTTGTCGTCGGCGGTGGTGCTGCGGGCGTGGGCGTTGCCATCGCTCTCCGGCATGCGGGTATTGAGAACTTCATCGTGCTCGAACGACACACGGTCGGAGCGTCGTTCGCCGCATGGCCGTCCGAAACTCGATTCATCACTCCCTCATTTCCGAGCAATTCGATTGGCATGCTGGATTTGAACTCGATCGCGATCGGTGTTTCGCCTGCATTCAGCCTGGAAGTTGAACATCCAACGGGCCGGGAATATGCAGCCTTCTTGCGGGGAGTCGCGAAGTTTTTCGAGTTACCGATCCAAGAGAAGATCGACGTGAAGCGGATAACGAAAGTCGGCGACGACTTTCGTGTCGATACGGCTGACGAAACCTTGCGAGCCCGGCATGTTATTTGGGCCGCCGGCGAGTTCCAATACCCACATTTGAATCGGTTTGTTGGCAGTGAACTCTGTCGGCACACTGCGACAATTGCCAGCTACGAAGAACTTGATGGAGACGACTTCATTATTGTCGGTGGCTACGAGAGTGGTATCGACGCGGCATACCATCTGTCGTATTGCGACAAACGGGTGCGGTTGTTCGACAAAGGCTGTCCGTGGAAAGACGAAACTTCCGATCCCAGTGTCGCGCTGTCTACATATTCGCAGGAACGAATGCGCGTAGATTGGTTTGAGGAGCACGTGGAGTTATTTCCGCAAACGCCGATCACCTCCGTTACTCACGCAGGCAACATGTATGAAGTCACAACGCAGGACGGACGGTGTTTTCAATCCCGCGTGCCGCCACTGCTGGCAGGTGGGTTTGCAGGAAGCCACAGACTGGTCGCGGATTTGTTCGAACGGCGCGACGATGGCTTTCCGCTTTTGAGCGAACACGATGAGTCGACCACCGTGCCGGGGTTGTTTCTCTGTGGCCCCGCTGTCCGTCATGCCAATCACGTCTTTTGCTTTATCTACAAGTATCGCCAACGGTTCGCCGTCGTCGCAAAAGCAATTGCCACCTCGCTAGGGCTGCCAGCAGATGAATTAGAGAATTATCGCCAATGGGGCATGTACCTGGACGATCTTTCCTGCTGTGGGGAGGAGTGCGCAGTATGTTGACGGGGAACAACGAGTGGTCACCCGCCGCACCGCCGCGCGGCCCAAATTCGATGAGCGGTCCGGCGAGTTCGAAAATCCGGTCCGGCGCGGTTCACACTCGGCTCGAAAGGGTGCTGCGCGTCGAATGGCTCGGACAGACCGTTGCTAGTGTTTGTTGGATTGCCAGCGTGCTCACCTGCGGAATCAGCTCCAGCGGTGATTGGTTGCAGTTGGTCGCGGCGTCGTCTTGGTTGCTGGCAAACATTGCGACAGCCGTAACTGTCAAGGCTGATTGAGATGTCGGTGCCACTTCCAGCAATTGATCCGCACAGTACGGAAGGTGAGCGCATTGCATCTGCGGTGGGCCTGCTGAGCCAACAGGTGTGGTGCTGGGGACGTGACATTCTGCGACCTGAGGGCAATTGGCTACTCAAGACCGGCTTCGCGTGCAGCGAGCCGCCTGTCGAACGCGAGGGCTGTTCCAGCGTGTACACCCTGCACTTGCCGCGTGGACGATGTGTCGTGCTGCGTGGATTTGGTGCGTTTTACGGAGATCGTCGGCGCGGTGGAGTCTTCCTGCCCCGGTACGAGTTCCGGCCAAGATACACGACACACGCAACGCTGGAGTACCCGCCCTGGTCCGAGGCCGACTTGCCAAGATTAAACCTGCCAACAGAGTCTCAGCGAATGTGCTGCGTGTCCCTGACTTTGGATTTCATCGATTGGATACGAACCTACGAAGTAAACATCGTGAAGCTTTTGGGAATCGAGTACCGCCGATCGACGTTGGTCAAGTGGGACAATGGCCAGCGACCAATCATACCGGCAGAGGAGATGGCTCTTGCGTGGCGACTGCTCGGCGTCGCGATCGCCGGGGATTCCCGGGCGTTCATCGCACGATGCCGCGCGCTTGGGAGTCAACCTCATGACTGAATCCGTGCCGGCGAGAGATCGCCGCCCAACACCAGCACGCACCGGACAGGGATGGTGCATGCCTCGGCCGGTTCGTAGATTTGGCGGAAGGCTGATGGAGCAACAGGTCTGGTGTTGGGGAAGGGATGTGCAGCATCCCGATGGGAATCTGTTGATAGGTTTTGGCTTTGAACGCCATCGTGACCGTTGCACCGACGATCCGTCCACATGTTATCGACTGGATCGAGATCAGTTGCATGTGTGCCTGTGGGGCTTCGGCATGTTCTTCGGACTCCGTGAACTCGGAGGTCTTTATCTCGACCGTTTTGACTTCTGTCCGAAATGGGCTCCCGTCGAGGCGCTCTCACTGGCGATACACTGGCCTGATGAACTGCCGGTCTTTGCCCGGCCACAAGGCAGACCGCAATGGCAGCGGGCTCGCAAACTCTGGAAATCATCGCTGCTCTGGATCGCCAACTATGAGTCGTGGGTACGTAGCACCCTGGGTCTCGCCTATCGCCGTGAATGCGTGGAGACGTGGCTACGGCCATTCGTCCGGGCCGAGAAGACCGTGGCCGCATGGCGATTTCTTAGCCGGCAGCGTT
>CAZITS010000193.1:0-1537 GCA_964542185.1 uncultured Pirellulaceae bacterium | reverse complement strand
TTCGTCCGGGCCGAGAAGACCGTGGCCGCATGGCGATTTCTTAGCCGGCAGCGTTGGGAGCAGCCAGATCAACCGCTAACCCAGGCACTCAAGCGATACACGATCCCAGCCGGGCCGCAATGAAAAAACTACCCGTCACCGTTTTGTCTGGATTCCTCGGAGCGGGCAAGACCACGCTCCTCAACCACGTACTGGCCAATCGGGCTGGCTTGCGCGTCGCCGTGATTGTCAATGACATGAGCGAGGTCAACATCGATGCTCAACTTATCGTTGGCGGCGAAGCGGCCTTGAGTCGAACGGACGAGAAACTGGTGGAGATGACGAACGGATGCATCTGCTGCACCCTGCGCGAGGATCTGCTGGCGGAGGTGGCAGCATTGGCCAGGGAGGGCCGTTTTGACTATCTGCTGATCGAATCGACAGGTATCTCGGAGCCTGCTCCCGTCGCGGATACATTCACATTTGCGGTTGGCAACGGAACCCCGCTCTCGGAAATCGCCGAGTTGGACACGATGGTCACCGTGGTTGATGCGGCCAACTTCCTGGAAGACCTGCGAATCGGCACGGATTTGCAGAGCATCGATCAGGCGGCAACGGAAGACGACCCGCGAACGGTCGCCGATCTCCTGACCGAACAAGTCGAATTTGCAAACGTCGTCGTGTTGAACAAAACGGACCTGGTTGACGAAGAGATGCTGGCGACGATAAATGGCTTTATCGAACAATTGAATCCTCATGCACTCAAGCTGCGCGCGTCGTTTGGTCACATCGAGCCATCACGGATCATGGGCACAGGACGATTCGACTTCGAAATCGCTAAACAGAGCAAGGGCTGGCAACTGACACTGCGCGGCGATGGAGCCAGCGAAGTGGAAGAGTACGGCGTAAACAGCTTTGTCTATCGAGCCAGGCGCCCATTTCATCCACAGCGTTTCTACGATCGTCTCAACCGCGACTGGGAGGGCGTGTTGAGAAGTAAGGGATTTTTTTGGCTGGCAAGTCGACTGGACAAAATCGGTGTCTGGTCACAGGCCGGCCGTGTGGCGAGGCTGGATTTCGGTGGCTTCTGGTGGACGGCTGTTCCGCGTGAACACTGGCCGGACTCCCCCACGTTTCAAACCGAACTAGAGCGAAAATGGCATCCAGAGGTTGGCGATTGCCGGCAAGAACTAGTCTTTATCGGCATCAGCATGGACGAGCTCGGCATCTGCGATTCGCTCCAGGAGTGCTTGCTAACAGACGAAGAGTTCTCGGCAGGAATTGCGGCTTGGAAGCGTTTTCAGGATCCATTTCCACGATGGAACTTAAACGTCGCTGAAGCCCTTGCCGCTCGTACCTAGCCGATCCACCCTGGGGCACACAAAAGCCGGTCACGACGTTTCAGGAGCTATACGGGTTCGGTGTGACGACGGTCAATCACTACGTCTCCGCAACAAAGACGTTCGCCAAATGGCTGGAAACCGGCCTCCCAACGGAGCCCATGTCGCAGCAGATTTGCAGCAAATCGGGCGTCTCAGCTGGGCATTCGCAGTCAACG
>CAZITS010000192.1:0-8712 GCA_964542185.1 uncultured Pirellulaceae bacterium | reverse complement strand
AAGTCACTCAAAGCGTTGTCTCTGTGCGCAGGATTGATCCTGTTTTCACACGTCTTTGCCCTCGACCTCTGGGGGCTTATGGGCGGGCTCGGGATCGGAGGTCTCGCACTGGCCTTTGCCGCCAAAGACACGATCGGCAACTTCTTCGGTTCGCTCACCGTATTAGCAGACCGTCCCTTTGAAATTGGCGACTGGATCATCACCGAAGGTGTCGAAGGGTCTGTAGAAAACGTGGGCTTTCGCAGTACACGACTGCGGACTTTCTATAACTCGGTGATCACTTTGCCCAACAGCCGCCTGACTACTGCGGTCGTTGACAACATGGGCAGACGACGGTTCAGGAGATTCAAGGAAACGATCGGTATCCAATACGATTCATCCCCCGAACAGATGGAAGCGTTTTGCGAAGGGATTCGTGAACTGATTCGTCGCCATCCATATACCCGCAAAGACTATTATCACGTCTACTTCAATGGCTTCGGCGATAACGCCTTGAACATCCTCTTGTACTGTTTCGTTGAAACGCCCGACTGGGCAACCGAACTTCGGGAAAAACACCGCTTGTTCCAGGACATTTCCCGGCTCGCTGCCAGCCTCGGCGTGTCTTTTGCATTCCCCACGCGCACGATTCACCTGGTGCAATCGGAAAACGGCCCAACTGAGGCTCCGCAACTGGGTGATCCAATCGATGCCGGACGTCTACAAGGTGCAGAAATCGCTGGACCTCCAGCGACCTCAGAAACACGTCCGGGACCCGTTGTCTTTACCAATCCCTAGGCAACTGCCGCTGCGCATGCCACTAATTCAGCCGGCACCCTTCCAAAACCTGGCGTGCTGGAAATCTGAAACTTCCGGCGACCGCGCCGCATTGCGGCAACTGGCCGAATTCCCCGGCTCTGCGACAACCACGCGATAGGATATAATCCGGGTACGCGCCACAGCCCCGCTGGCATCCAGCTAAACCTGGCTCGCAGGAGTCCCATCATGACCGACGATGCTCCCCGCAGCCAGCAAGACCGTACCGATGCCGTCTCGGCGGCCGCCCCCCATTCCGAGGCAGAGCCAGATACGACCAACGAAGGCACCCCCGCAGACCCGGACCTGGAAACAACCTCCACGGACAGCACGATCCAATCACCCGGGAACTCAACGGCATCCGAAACTGAGAATGCTACTGGAACACTGATCGAAATCGGCCCCAGTGGGCTGCAAGACTTAGTGCAGCGGGGTGGTGCATTTGTTTTTTCGACCATCTTTCATCTGGTGGGCTTGCTCGTATTGGGGCTCTGCACCCTCAATACCGTTGTCCAGGAAGAAATCATTTCCCTGCTGTCTCCACCGATTGAGGAACAACCTGACGAAGTGCCGGTCGAATTGGAATTGGAACAAGACCTGCAAGCGGCCACTGAAGTTACCCAGGCCGTCTTCGACAGCGCAGTGGCCGCAGCCGCACAAAGCGGAGCTACCACGGGCGAAGCAAGTGAGCCACAACTCGACCAACAACTACTGGAAGAATTCAGTTCGCCCCAAGTCAAAGTCCAGCCACCCTCGCTGGGACTTCCCAGCATGACCCGTGCTTTTGAGGCACTGCCCGAAGGCATTCGCGGCGACCCACGAATGGTTGTGGACAGTTACCAGCAGGCCATGGACCAGATCACGCAGGAAATATTATGGATGCTGGAACGCGGGAACGTTCTCGTGGTCTGGTGTTTTGACCAATCGCAGAGCATGAAAGACGATCAACGTGAAATTCGTGACCGAATCAACAAGGTTTACGCTGAACTGGGCCTTGTCGACCAGGCCAGCGGCCGTCATCTACTCACCGCAGTAACTAGCTTTGGATCCGGATTTCAAATTCACACTACGGCAAACAATAAACCCAGGCCAACGAGTAATCGAGCTGAAATCCGCGATGCAATCGATCTGGTTCCGGTCGATCCATCTGGAACAGAAAACATGTGCGGAGCTGTGCGCCAGGCCATTGGCTTTCATCGTCCGATGGCCAGAAGACGCCAAATGATTCTGATCCTGGTCAGCGACGAGAGTGGCAATCCACAAAATAATGTCGCCCTACTGGAAAATACCATTGCCGAAGCCCGGGCAGCCCGCTGCCGGGTCTACACCATGGGGCGGGAAGCGGTGTTTGGCTACCCCTGGGCACACATCCGCTACAAACATCCACAAACCAAACGCACCCATTGGCTGCGCGTCGATCGAGGGCCCGAAACCGCATTCGTTGAGCAACTTCAAACCAATGGATTCCACCGCCGACACGACGCCTTTTCCAGTGGTTTTGGCCCTTACGATCAAGCTCGTCTTTCCCGAGAAACAGGAGGTATTTTCTTCCTGTTGCCAAGCGTCGAAGCCGATCTGGTAGGTGGCAAGGCAGGTAAACGTCGCTACAAACTCGACACGATGCGCCCTTACCGCCCCGACTTGCGAGCGCGTCTTTCTGTGGTTTCCGATCGCAACAAGTATCCTCTGCGATCATTGATCTGGAAAGTTGTCAATGATCTTGATCCTACGCAAGCCCGCCAGGTCAATATGCCCGTTGACTTCCCTCTGGCGGCGGCTCAATTCCTGCCAGCCGCCAGAGCCGCACAAACCAAAGCGGCAACTTACATCAACTATCTGGGTACTGTTCAGAAAATGCTCGAGTCAGGAAAACTACTGCGTGAACAAGAGCCGGAACCTCGCTGGCAGGCAAACTACGATTTGATTCTGGCGCAGGTTGTCGCCTACCAGGCGAGAATGTACGAGTATGGCGTCGCGATTGAAGAATTCATCAAGGCACCCAAAACCGCGGCGTTAACTCGACCACCCAACCTGCGACTCGTCGATTGGAATATCACCACGAACCACAACATACGTACCGACACCAGCAAACCTTACATTGAACATTCTACCGCGCTGTTCAACCAGATCATCGCCGATCACCCCGGCACTCCCTGGGCAGCACGGGCCCAGCAAGAATTAACAAGGGGTTTTGGAGTTGATCTGGTACCTGATTACCATCCACCTTACATTCAGGTGAGCAATCCCAAGCCACTACCCAAATTGTAGTTCCCCCGAGGCGAAGTTACTTTACGATCCCAGTCCGTTGTTTGCAGGCAGTACTACGGTGCCTATTCGAGACACACCGCGCACAGGCGAACACACTACGATCTCCAGCGGATCAGCGAACGAGTCCCTGCAGCAACGGCCCGGCAGTGGATTCTCGCGTCGGACGGCTCTGACCACCGCAACCGGCTGGGGAGCAAGCCTGCCGTGGCTTTCCGGTCTTGCTGCTGCAAAACGTGACCCCGCCTGGAACAAGACACTCGGCAAAGGGCTCAACTGGGTCGCCAAAACACAGTCTAATCTCGGACATTGGACTTCAGGTAATCCAGGGCCCTACCCGACCGCAATGACCGCCTTGGCCGCGACGTCCCTGATTTGCGCCGGCGCGACTACGACGCAAGGGCCATTCGCCCGCAACATTCGCCGTGCCGTCGACTTTCTTGTGCAAAAGAAAGCACGCCCCAATGGCTTGATTGGCGACCCGTTAACAGATAACCGCTACACCTATGGTCACGGTTTTTCGATGCTGTTCTTGTCACAGGTCCTAGGCGAAGAAGAAGACCGGGACCGACGCAGTGAACTGATCGATGTACTGACACGCGCCGTGGAATTCAGTGTGCGAGCCCAAACCAAGTCCGGGGGCTGGGGCTACGTCAGCGCCAAGGACGGCAATAACTTCGACGAAGGATCGACAACGATCACGCAAGTACAAGGCCTCAGGGGCTGTCGCAACGCAGGGATCGCCGTACCGACAGAGGCCATCGAACAAGCCAAGAAGTACATCTATCGGTGCAAGAACAAGGATGGTGGAATTTCCTACAGTTCTCGCAATCGCGGAAGTTCGCGTCCGGCAATTACTGCCGCGGCGCTCGCGTCGCTTTACAATGCGGGTGACTACGACAGTCCCCAACAAAAGCAGATGTATTCGTATTGCAAGAAAACACTACACAACATCAAATCCGGTTCTTCACGGTCCTTCGGGCACTGGCACTACACCTACCTCTACTATTCGCAGGTGGTGTACCGACAAGGTGGTGCCGAGTGGATCCCGTTTCGAGACAACTTGTTCAAGAAAATCGTGCGTGAACAGAATGGCAATGGCAGTTGGTCTGGTAACATCGGCCCTATCTACGTCACCGCCTGCAATCTGATCATGATGCAGCTGGATCAAGGCTATCTGCCGATTTACCAGCGTTAGCCACTTATCTCCAGCCTTGTGCTGATACGCTGTGCCACCCGGTATCCTCTGATACCGGCGCTACAGGAGCCGGTTCGACAACTGCGATCGGCACCATGAAGCTGGCTTTCGCGACCGCGGGTTGATCCCAGGCAATGGGCGCTGAGCGTGCGGCTGGCGAGCCCAGCCGAGCGGTATGACGGGGGTTCAAAAGAACGCCAGGCTGACGGCGTGTCGCGTTCGGCACGGCGCGATGAGCTGGATCAGGAATAGGCTGCAAGTTGATGTTTTGCTTGGGATCACGTCGCATCGGAGAGACACGCGGAACCTCCGGCAATGCCCGATTACGCTGTCCATCAAGCAGAGGATTAACCTGCGGCTGTTGCTGAACACCGGAACCCAGCGTAGGTGCACGGTCGGCGGCACTCGATTGCGGCGAAGGCACTGTTACCGCAGGAGCGGTGACTGCAGGAGCACTCAATGACGGCATCGCAGGTGTTGGCTGAAAAACGCCAGGCGTCATTGTCAGTGCCGGCGCCGGACCCAGCAATGGACTTCCGGGCTGTACGGCAACCGGTACCGCAGGAGCGCGGTTCGGAACCGACACCGTCGAATAGACAGGCCGATAACTGGTCACCGGAACTCGTCGCTGCTGCCATTGGTAAGCCGTGCAAGGCTGAAGTGTGGTCTTCATGGCGGAAGTCGTCGGGTCCATGGCGGTAACTGGCCGGTAATAGGTTACCGGAGCGGGAATCCACTGCGTCTGGTATCTGGTACGTGGGACGTAACCGACAACAACCCGCTGCAAATTAAACGGCCGTGCGACGGAATAGGCACTACCGTTGCCCTGCGGCAACAGGCGCGCCGCCACAGAAGAGTCCGCAGGCTGCCCCGTCAACCACTCCCAAAGACGGCAAGCTTCCGCACGGCCGGCAGGTAAACTACCCAACAGCAAGGCGAGACAAAACAAATGCTTTTTTCTCATACGAATGCCCAACCGTAAATGGATCAGGGGTTTACGTCGACATACAGCCGCCTATTGGAGCCTAGTTCAAACCCTGAGAAAACGATAGTCTCTGCCGACCCGCACCTGGCGGATCACCAGAAATGCATAGGATCACACCGATTGGAGGAAACGTGAGGGCCAGGCCGATCGTACCCGCAACGCTGCAAGTCCTTTCGTAGCCGCCGCTTGATCGACGACAACACCCTGACCAAAGTACGCTACGCGGAGGGCATCCTCGTGGCCGACCCTGCCTCTGGGAGCCTTGTCACACAACCTGCCGCCCGACCAGCCTCCCTCCGTCACGTACGGCGTCAACGGTTTGTGCGGCAGCCCTTTCAGGGCTCGGAACCGTTCCGTCCACAGCCCTCCGTCGGCGGTACTCAAACAGGTCATAGAGTGCAAACAACGTCTCACGTAAATTGCCACCCTGACGGCAGTAGCAGTTCCGTACATCCTCCTCCAGAATCAGGTTCCCGGGACAGTGCTGGAGCAATCGTGAGACAATCTGCTGAACCCATGCAAGCGAAGATGTTGTCCGCACCAGCCACGGCAAACGAACATCGCGGTGGCTGGTAACAAGCAAGCCACAGTCACGCCAGCCACACAACCACCGTAACACCCATTGTGCGAACCGTGGCAACTGCTCAAATCCGTCCACAATTAAACGGGTCCCGCTACGGCGTGTTGCAGACAGAGCCTGCTGAAAACCGCGTCGCCAGGCCTCTCTGTGCAGTACCACTTTTACGACCGGCGTCGACCGTTGCAGCAACTGATTTTCTAATTGATTGACGAGCGTTGTTTTGCCAGACCCATGCGGTCCTACGATCTGCCCCCAGCCCCGCTCAACTTCCAGCTGTCGTATTAGCTGGTTCAAACAAATACCCGGAAGCGGTTCAAAACATATGCGACTGGGGTCAATCCAACGCACGGAAAACGGATTGCTGTCGGGCCAGCGCAATCCATCAAGCGTGCCAGTAGCCTGCACTGCAAATGGGGACTGCGCATCCGGTGACGGTGAACACAACGAACAAGCACACTGGAACAATGTCACTCGGTCACCTCGGCCTCGTAAATCACGGGAGCATCTCCTAGCTGAAACGGCACTTCCAGAAAGGCGTCTCTTCCCCGACCTAGAAAAATACGTACTCGTACACACCATCGGATTTTCACGAGGATTCCAGAATAGCTCAGAGGAGTCCTCGGCAGCGTCGTACGAAAATGACGCATCGGCCGTAAATCGCCAGTGGTACGGTCTGCGGCAACACGACGCTCGAAATAATGGATGCCGAGGTCCTCATCACCTTTTCCCTCGGTGTACCACATCACCGAAGCTTCAACGGCACGCAAATCCGCCTGCTCCACAGCATCCACCTGGTATTCACAATCAAGCTCCTGGCCAGGCCAAAAAACACGGCCCTGCTCTTTGAGTCGAATGCTAATCAACGGGTCTAACATACCCTTCACTCGCTCACCACAGGTGCAATTACCACTGGAAAACATCGCTCAAATGACTGCCAACCCGTACCCTGGCCGCGCACCATAAGCTTCCATTGTATGACGTTGTGCTGGCCCTGAAACGAGTGCATTGTGTTCTCTGAAATCTGCAGCGGGCAACGCTCTTCATAGGGCTGTTCACGACGGATCTGACAATCCTGACCTCGATGAATCGACTCCTCGACGACGACGTGACGCTCTGTGCGGACGTCGGTACCCTGTCGATAAGTCACCTCTTCTTCACATACCAAAAGCACTTCCAGCGTCTGCAAATGCAACCGACCGCACTGCGACATGTAGACTTCATATGCGTCACCCGGATGCAAAGGGTGATCAGAAATCTCCACAGTCGTAGCGCCAATCCCGCCGCGCATACGCACCTGCCGAACAAAAAACACGGTCGACCAGCTAGCCATGGCGCCGAAAAAACTGGTCAACGCAATCAGTGCGATTTGCAGATTACCAATAACCCACTCGCGAACCAGTACCATCAACAACACAATCGCAATGCAATTACAAACCAGGCATAAAAAACCAGTCGCCAGAAAGGCGAGCGTCTGAGTCTGAATGACGGGCAATCGATACCGCAGCTCGACACCGGGACTGTTGTTCAGCGACTTGTGATCTGGGACGCCAGGATGTTCACTGAGCGAGGGTAGCTCCTCATTGATCAGATCGATATCTGCAGCGCGCTTAACAAGTGCCGCTCGGCGTTCCGTTGACGTCCCGGTCTGCAAAGCGGTGAGCACCAGTCCCCCACCACCAATCAGCAGAAACGAGGTGGAAATCAACACCATCAACCAGAATTGAAATCCGACCGGCGGCTCGAGCAGCACTGCTGATGGTGACTGGGTGTACCTTATGAAGACGTAAACCTGGACGATCCCGCCTAACAATAAAAGCAGTCCAAAAAAAGATGCTTCTCCAACACTGCCAGCCAACCTGGATCCGGTCCGGCGCCGTCCTCTCTTCTTTTGCCAAACTCGAAACCACCTCGACACGGGATTGCGTCTCCTTTGAAATCCACCGCTGCCCTGTTTCGCACGGCAACAAACCACAGTAACGCCAGGAGTCAGAATGTACGCTGGTATGCCCGGCCTGCGACACTCGTTTCCTGTATTTGCTGACGACCGACTTTCCCAGGCACTTCGCTGCCCGGCAGACGTCTGGCCAGCAGGTCCCGAAAACACCACACAACCGGCTCTAATTCCAGAACAAGCCCCCTGCTGCCACACGGTTCGTCGCTCTGGGGGTGTATCCTGGCCAGAATATGATGGTCACGCAAGCTGCCTGGATGTGGCCGCTTCGCGAACAGGTGGGTAGAATGCGCCGCTGAATTTAGCCCCCGCATTGGAAGGGATCCGCATGACTTGTGCTCACAGAGGAACACTCACCCGCTTCCTGGCCTCGCTGCTCATCGCTGCTGCGATGCTCACAACGTGCCTGCCCATCGCGATCGGCGGGGACTGGCCACAGCTTCTCGGGCCCACTCGAAATGGCTCGGCGACTGGTGAGAATTTACTGGAATCCTGGCCGGCAGCGGGCCCGCAGAAACTCTGGTCGGTATCATTGGGCCAAGGCTACGCCGGTCCGGTAGTCTCCGGCAACCGAGTTATCGCGTTTCATCGTGTTGGCAACCAGGAACAACTGCTCTGTTGCCATCGCGACACCGGAAAAAAACTCTGGCAAGCTAGTTTTCCAGCGCGCTATGCAGGTGGCGTCAATCCAGACACTGGTCCACGTTGCACGCCAGTCATACACGCAAACCGGGTCTACGCGTTCGGTGCTGCGGGCGTCATGCACTGTGTCACACTTGACACGGGAAAGGCCGTCTGGTCCCGCGATCTCTATGGAGACTATCGGGGAGATGAAGGCTATTTTGGCGCAGGGAGCAGCCCCATCGTTGCCGACAACAAGTTGCTGGTGAATCTTGGCGGACGAGACAACGCCGGACTTGTTGCGCTCGCGCTAGAAA
>CAZITS010000191.1:0-8732 GCA_964542185.1 uncultured Pirellulaceae bacterium | reverse complement strand
GCCAGGTTAGCTACGCCTCCCCTAGCCTGGTAACACTGGCAGGCGTGCCGCAGATCTTGATCGTGAACGAAAGCACCGTTACTGCCCATGCGCCCGACTCCGGTAAACTGTTATGGTCACATCCCTGGGAAGGAAGCAGCAGTTCCAACGCGTCTGTATCCCAAGCTCTGGCAGCTACCGAATCGACGGTCTTATTATCAAAAGGCTATGGCACCGGCGCCGAATACCTTCAATTAGAGATGGCCGACAACCGCCAAATCCAGGTCCACTCACTTTGGGCAAGTTCACGCGTGCTGAAAACCAAGTTTACCAACGCCTGTATCTACGATGGGTACGCATACGGATTGTCCGATGGCGTTCTCGAATGTGTCGAAATCAGTAGCGGTCGTCGCGCTTGGAAACGTGGCCGCTTCGGCCATGGGCAACTGCTACGCGCAGGCAATCTCCTGCTCGTACAAGCTGAATCAGGGGAAATCGTTTTGCTCGAAGTCAACCCAACGCGTTTCGAACAACTTGGCTCCATTGCCGCACTCGAAGGACAAACCTGGAACAACCTTTGCCTTTACGAAAACAGACTCCTGGCACGCAATGCCCGCGAGGCAACCTGTTTCTCACTCGCCATTCAGCCGTAACGGCGGTTGGCGTGGTGTTGCCGCTAACCCACTCACTCCTGCATCGCCGTCGGGTTCTCAATCCTCTTCCGATTGCGTGTCCTCCTGCTGCATTAGACGCAACAATTCCAGGTAACGCTGATCGCGTTCCCCCTGCCTGGCGTTCAATGTTTCAGAGGTGTAAGAGAAGATACCCTGCCTGGTTTTCGCCCCGTAGCATCCCTGCTTGACCAGCGATGAAATAAACTCCGGAAGTTGCTGATCGCTCCGCAAGTCTGGAACCAGATTTCGATAAACCGTACTTGTGATATCAAGTCCGGCAAAATCATTGATCGCTAACGGACCGAGCGCTGCCAATCGCATCCCCATGCTGCCGCGAATCGCAGTATCCATTTCTTCCGCGGTCACCACACCTCGATCCACAAGGTCCCAGATCTCCCGGTACATTGCGATCTGCACTCGATTGACCAGAAACCCTGGCAACTCTGACTTGATGTGAACCGGTTGTTGCCCAATCGACTTGAGAAGCGTCATTGTTCTCTCAACGGTAACCGGACTTGTCCGCGAACCTGGAACCACTTCCACCACGGGAATAATCTGAGGCGGGTTAAACCAATGAGCTAAGATAGCTCTCTCAGGATGCTTGAGGTGAGCGGCGCTCTGGGACACGGGAAAACTGGAACTATTGCTCGCCAGGATCGCATCGGAGTCCGAGGCTTGCTCCATTTCCTGAAAGACGCTTCGTTTCGCATCGAGATCTTCGCTAATCGCTTCGGTCGCCCAGGTTGCATTTGCCATCGACTCCCCTAACGAGTCGCATAGGTGAATTCCCTCCAATGTCGGCTTCACCGAATCTTCCAACACTAAACCCATTTCCACCATCGGCAACAAATTACTACGAACACGGTCCAGCAACGACTCGCAGAGCTCGTCAGATTCGTCGTAACAGCAAACGTGATGGCCCGCCATCGCAAACCGCTGTGCGATCCCGTGTCCCATCGTTCCTAATCCGATGACCGCGACAACCTGTCGATCCATGGCTTCTTTCCAACTACTGTGAAATGGATACGCGGGGATTCCCACTGACATGTGGCCATCCTGCCGAAGAGCGCCGCTGCCGTCAAGTTGCCGCTTGACGCCCCACGGCACGTCGTCATGATTAATTCATATCCGAGGCACGACAGCTGGGGAATCCAGAGAACTCGAGGGAACCATAAGGAGGAGTCAACTAGCTGGGCAGCAATCAGCAGCCGATCTTGAGCGACGACGAACTGTTCAGCCTATACGCCTCCTGCCGTGGATCAGATTTGTACCGAGCCGCATATGACCCGATCACCAACCACGGATGCCTCAACTGGACTGGTCACAGACCTGTATCAACTGACAATGGCATACGCCTACTGGAAAAAGGGACTCGCCGAGCGGGAAGCTGTATTTCATCTCAGCTTTCGCGAGCAGCCGTTTGCAGGCTCTTTCTCCCTTTGCTGTGGACTCCAATCCGCTCTGGATTTCCTGGCAAACTGGCATTTTGATGCGACGGATCTGCATTACCTGGAAACGCTTACAGATCACACTGGCAACCGCCTGTTTCCCAACGAATTTCTGGACTACTTGTCAGGGCTGCATTACACCGGTGATATAGACGCCATTCCTGAAGGCACCATCGTATTCCCGCACCAACCCCTGGTCAGGGTACGTGGACCACTCCTCGCGGCACAACTCATCGAATCCGGGCTACTCAACCTTATCAACTATCAAACGTTGATTTGCACCAAGGCCGCTCGTATTTGCCTGGCAGCAGCGCCAACCCCCGTGTTGGAATTCGGCCTGCGCCGGGCACAGGGAATTGATGGTGCCCTTGCCGCAACACGTGCTTCCTATATCGGTGGCTGCAATGCTACCTCTAGCTTGTGGGCCGGCAAACAACTGGGGATCCCAGTACGCGGAACCCATGCACACAGTTGGGTGCTCGCGTTCGATGATGAACTGACGGCATTTGAAGCATTCGCCGACGTCTACCCCGACAACTGTGTCTTCCTGGTAGACACCTTTGATACCTTGCAAGGTGTTCAACACGCCATCCAGGTCGGGCAGCGTTTACGAGCCACAGGTCACCAGCTAGTCGGCGTACGGCTTGACTCAGGTGACCTCGGCACCCTCAGTCACCAGGCTCGACAGTTACTCGACCAGGCGAACTTTCATCAGGCTGTGATTGTGGCAAGCAACGACCTGGATGAACACGCCATTGCTCACTGGAAAAGCCAGCACGCGCCCATTGGAATCTGGGGTGTCGGCACACGGCTTGTCACAGCCTGCGACCAACCATCACTGGGCGGCGTCTACAAGCTTTCTGCTTTACGAGATGCCCAGGGACTATGGCACCACAAATTCAAGCGATCAGAAAATGGCGAAAAATACACGCTACCCGGAATCCTGCAAGTACGACGATACTATCGCAATGGCGCACCACATGGCGATATGCTCTACGATGAATTGACCGAACAGAGTAATAACGCGATATCGATGAATGCAAACGCAGAACATCTGGTGATGGACAACTCGCTCGAAACCGAAGACCTGCTGACGCCCGTCATGCGTGGGGGCACAGTCGTCTCGTCCCCACCCAGTTTGCGCAAGTTACAACAGCGCACTCAACGCCAACTCGCACAATTCGGAATTACGAGCTGGCAACACCGCGACCGCAGCGCAGCCTACCATGTCACAACCGAGCGCAATTTCTTTAACCAGACACAGAAACTTCTCAGCGCCGCAAAGGAAACTACCTCATGAAACTTATCAAGGTAGCCGCCGCAGCGCTCAACCAAACCCCACTGGCCTGGGACACGAACCAGAAAAACATCCTGCAGGCAATCTCCGAGGCACGCCAGCAAGACGCCAGCATTCTCTGCCTTCCTGAAATGTGCATTACGGGGTATGGATGCGAAGATGCCTTCCATTCGTCTGCTGTGCAAGAAGAAGCCATGCGCGTGTTGCTGGAGATTGCTCCGCAGACGACAGGAATGATCGTCTCGCTGGGACTTCCCTTGCCGCATGGTGGTGGATTGTTCAACTGTGTCTGCTGTGTTGCTGACGGAACAATAAGAGGTTTTGTGGGAAAGCAAAACCTGGCCGGCGAGGGCATCCATTACGAACCACGCTGGTTCCAACCCTGGCCCGCTGGCGTTCAGGTGACGATGCAAGCCGCTGGCCAGAATTACCCACTGGGAGACCTCCTCTTCAATTGTGACGGTGTGCTGCTCGGCTTTGAGATCTGCGAAGATGCCTGGGTCGCTCAACGGCCAGGGGTCGAACTAGCCTCACGTGGTGTTGATATTATCCTCAACCCCAGTGCCAGCCACTTTGCCTTTGGCAAAAACGACATTCGCAAGCGTTTCGTATTGGAAGGCTCCAGGGCGTTTCACGCGGGCTACGTGTATGTAAACTTGCTTGGCAACGAAGCCGGACGGGCGATCTACGACGGCGGCGTAATGATTGCCAACGACGGTCAGCTTAAAGCGGAAGGGCCCCGCTTTTCCTTTTCTGACGTGTGCCTGACGACAGCCGTCCTCAACGTCGACGAGGCGAGGCTGAACCGAGCTCGCACGGGCCATCTTCCCGCTCGCCTCGGCGAAGTAACTGCAGGGCTCGTTCCCTGCCCGTTTACCTTCCCAGCCGCAACTCCAGCGCCGCTCGAACCACGTGCCACACCTTATGATTCGGGACCATATGTCAAGGAAGAGTCCTTTACGCGAGCTGTCTCACTCGCTCTGTTCGACTATCTCCGCAAGAGCCATTCCCGTGGGTTTGTCGTCTCACTGAGTGGCGGTGCCGATTCAACCGCGGTCGCCTTGCTGTGTGGGACGATGGTGCACTTTGGAACACGCGAACTGGGCATCGCGCAGTTTCGGGACAAGATCTCTTACCTGCACGGTGCAACACACATCGACTCCGCTGAGGCGCTTGTCGGGGAGCTGCTCACCTGCGTCTACCAGGCCACCCGTAACAGCTCCGACACAACCCGTTCCGCCGCCAGCTCGGTTGCGGCCAGCATCGGTGCAACCTTTCTGGAGTGGGATGTCGATGCCCTTGTACAAAATTATGTTCAATTGATTTCCGGTGCGATTGAACGCGAGCTGACGTGGGATCAGGATGACCTGGCCTTACAAAACATCCAAGCCAGAGTCCGGGGACCGGGCGTCTGGATGCTTGCAAATCTTCAGGGCGCGTTATTACTGGCTACCAGCAACCGCAGTGAAGCTGCCGTCGGCTACGCAACGATGGATGGAGATACCTGCGGTGGACTATCGCCGATCGCCGGCATTGACAAAGCATTTCTGCGTGAGTGGTTGAAATGGATGGAAACGACAGGGCCACACGACTTGGGTGCCCTGCCAGCCCTGTCTGCAGTCACCAATCAACAACCGACCGCCGAATTGCGTCCCTTGGCTGCGCACCAAACAGATGAAGCCGACCTGATGCCTTATGAAGTCCTGGATGCGATCGAACGGGCCGCCATCCGCGACAAGCATTCCCCCGTCGAGTCCTGGCACCTGCTACAAGTGCAATTCCCGCACTACACACCCCAGCAGCTGGGGCAACGGACAGACCGTTTCTACCGCCTGTGGTGTCGCAATCAATGGAAACGCGAGCGGTACGCGCCCTCTTTCCACCTCGACGACGAAAACCTCGACCCCAAGACGTGGTGCCGTTTTCCTATCTTGTCAGGTGGATTCGAACGGGAATTGGCACAATTAAAGAAACGGCTCAGCGAAGACTCACAGTAGTGCTGCGCAGCGCTGTCGCGTGACACAGCTCTAGCGGTGAACGTCCCCGGAAGACACCGAATGCTACGGTCTATTTTCGTGACGGTCGGGAAGACTTTTTGTTACTCGGCAACCCGTCCCCGCTGCTGCCGGTGCACGGACACTTCGGTCGGCTGAAGCACGTCGCGCAGATGCGCCAAGGCCGTACTTGGATCCGGCATTCCACAAGAAAACACATCGATTGCCGCGTATTCGTGTTCAGGATAGGTATGAATCGCAGCATGGGACTCCGACAACAACACCAAGGCCGTCACTCCAGATCCCTCACCCGGGAATTTATGGCTGCAATGCGACAACACGTTAAAATCGGCCTTGCGTAACGCGGCCAGCAAACAATCGACGATCGCCTGCTCCTCGGTCAATAATTCGGGTCGAACCCCAAACAAATCGGCTACCAGGTGAACCCCCACAGGGGTCGCTGAACTACGGGCAACCGGGACCATCGAATCATGCGTTCCTGTCATCCTGCTGTGTCCCGTTCAAAGCATTCCTGACCTTATCCATCAACCGTCCCCGCCAGTATATGCTGCCAACTGACGCGTTGCTTCCCCACGTAAATCATGCGGTCTCCGTGGATGGGTTGGACAGCAGCAAATGAAGTGATCATATCACTCTCGCGTTGTACACACAGCAATGACATGTCCTGCTTGACCATCGACGACGCGAGATTCCGGTAAGAATACTCGCCAGGAGGATCAACGACTTCGGTCGCAAACAAACACGATTCGTGGATATTGCTCGTCAGCGCATCCATCATGCGTGCGACGCCTGGATCCAGAATTTCTTGAGTCAACAAATTGCCGGAAATCGTGTGGCTGAAAACAACAGCGTTACAACGGACTGAATCAAACAACATCCGATGTCGCGGAGCCAGACACTCCGCCACGGTATAGATGGACTCATTCATGCTCTCGATCACTGCAACTGCCGATGCGACC
Organism: uncultured Pirellulaceae bacterium; assembly: GCA_964542185.1. GTDB lineage: Bacteria > Planctomycetota > Planctomycetia > Pirellulales > Pirellulaceae > UBA9264. The sequence continues at coordinate 2,360 of CAZITS010000191.1, read as the reverse complement.
ACAGCATCACTGGTCGTGTCACCGTAGTCTGTTGCCAGCACAATTGCCAAACGCGCGCGATCGATTCCAGCTCGCCGGTAAGTCTCGTCGTGCAGGACAGCACCTTTGACAAACGACACATTTCTCTTACGCAGCGGAAATTCATCAATCTTATCGGTAACGATGACAATCTCGCGGCCGCCGTGATCACGGTCAGCGCAGAGCTCGTCAATAATCTGCTCGATCCGTTGTAACGATGGAAAATTCACGATCAGAATATGTCCCTCAGCGCTGATCGAACCCATTCCTTTTTGCTCCCTCGAAAGTCGTTCTGCCACCCACTCAAACAGCATTCCTACCATCAACGAAAACGAACCCAGCCCTAGAATAATGACGAACACCACGATACCTAAACGGGCGCCGACCGAGTCTGCCTGCAAGTCACCATATCCGATGGTGCTCAAAGAAATTACGCTAAACCACAACGCATCTCCGACCGTCGGGTCTTTCGTATATTCGAACACATAGTAGCAAGTCGCATTCCCCAGAATGCTAATTGATAGCACCAGCCCAAAGAGCATCGCGCTGACATCTCTTCGTCGACGAAATAGCCGAAGCCAGCGATTAACCGTACGCCAATACATTAAGGCATGCCCACCGGTCGCCAGGAAAATTCAATACGTTTCAGATCACAGCCTACAGGCAATACTACAAACGAAAATCCGGGTTGGCACGTCGCTTCCAGATAAAGCCGTCTAGAATATAGTGGCTGAGTTGCGGCGTTGCCAACAGCGGCACGACAAACATCTCGGCAACCGGTTCCAGACCGATCGCCGTGCCAAACAACCAGGCCTTCTCATGCCAGATCGTCCGGTCCCAGACCAACTCTTCGGCGTACGCTAGCACCCAGATCGTCGCCACAAACCAGACCAGGCCGCGCCACCGTGCCGTACCAGACACATTTGCCCGAGCGCTACGGCGCGTCCAGTACCAGTACACCAATACCATGTACGGTACACCATGAATAATCACGTTCGTTACAGTGAATGCGTAGTCTGAGTTGAAAGCCACGATGCCCAGATACCAACACGCCGCGGTAGTTACCACTACGAGATCCTTACCAGGATTCGGCGTTCCTTTGATCCATCGCAGGAGCGCTGTGCCGGCATAGAGTCCCAGCGCCAGACAGTAAATCGGCCAACACAAAGATTCCAACACTTCGGGAGCGCGCAGGAAATCGTTTTTTTTGAACCAGACAAATCCACGCGGCAAATGGGCATGCCAGTAAACCAATGGCTACACGGTGGCCGCGTAAATCGCTCCCACATCGAACCCCTTGCTCCACTTTTCCATTCCCACACCCTTGGAGCGGTAGAGCGCCACCCACCCATACTGCTGTCGCACGAAATGAAACACCGCGAAGTAGGCCAACACTTGCCAGAATAGACCCTCGCCTTCGCTATAAAGCACCACCCCCAGAAAATAGCCCAACAGAGGCGTTCCCCAATACAACCAGGGCCGTCGCCACAGCTCTTGCGGGTCAAAATAGACGCGAAACCCCGTGGCGTAGACGTGTGCAACATCAATCAACAAGATACAGGTCACCCAAGACCATTCGGGCACGTCTCTGTCGAGCAGACCTGACGTTGCTCCCCACGCCAGCAACACCAGAGAAAGCAGCGCACTGCCGGCGAACGCCGCCAGGTCCACCTGCGCCGAAAACAACCACGGCCAGGATGCCCTGGTGGGTTGCTGTTCTGGTATGACCGTGGGCACCGACACGACAAAGTCCGTCCTTGCTGACATTTACAGGATCGAATCCACACGCCCCCGCAACGCGGCTAGCACCTCTTCGGCAGCCCGCGTCCCCTGAAAAAACGCCTCTTCAAACAGCGCGATTCCACTTAGATCTGAATGGCCAAAGTGAATACCGCGGAAAGGCTGGCAGGCCAACTGGCGTGCTTTTCCCCAGACAAAACCAGGCCGCGGCTGAATCATCGCGTGCCCCCAGCGCATGACATCCACACGCTGGGCCGATTCTCGAATCCCCTCATGCGCGCGCCCTAAATCCGCCAGCGCGATTTCAGCCCACTCTTCCCGCTCCAGCTGCAGCAACCGCTGTCGGGCTGTTCGTGAATCGTCGTCACAGAGCGGGTAGTAGTAGGTGAGCACGGCAGGCCCATAATCCAATCCACGCTGATAACTCGTCGCCACATATCCTAGTGAAGGACTCTCATACAGAACATTATCCCACGCCAGCGGGAATCCCACACTCCGTGGCACCTCAGAGAGCGTCAGATTGGCAACGGCCCAGGCCCCATAAGAAAATTCGGAAACGTATTGAGGCACCTGCTCGCGGTAATCACGAATCAGGTAGCGTG
>CAZITS010000190.1:0-8740 GCA_964542185.1 uncultured Pirellulaceae bacterium | reverse complement strand
CGATTCTGTGAAGCCACAGCCAGAATCAACCAGTGGCACACCGTCAGAATCCACAGATGACGCACCACCAGAATCGCCTGCCAACGAGGAACAGTCGGAGCACGCGATCTCAAAACATGAACTGGCAATCCAACTCCGGGACGATTTTGATCGCAATGACAATCCGCCAGCTGATCTCGAAAAACGCTGGACCAAACTATACGACGGCCAGGCCACGACGGAGGATGGACATTGGGTGATGGAAGTCCGGCGTCCACCACCGCCTGGCCCCGGGGAAGTCGTAATGGGCGGCTTCGCAACTACCCAGCGTCACTTTAATCCGCGTTTAGCGGGTACCAATGGGGTCGAAATCACGGTCGTAGAATTCTCCCATGAGGACTACGACGCGGAAATGGACAAGCCCGGACAGCTGGTACAGGCTTGGAGCCTGACCGTCGGTAGCTGGCAGGGACTGGTCGGCGGGCAAAAGGACAAAGAGAAGGACCGCGGCGTGCAACTGCACTTTGACTACTTGCGCGGCGAAGGTCTTTACGTATATCTCGTGCGTGGCCTGCTGCCTGAGGATTTCGATAAGTATCCGCAGGACGGCTTTGGTCGGAAGGAGTCCAAGGACTTGAGCGGTCCAGAACTGAGGGTCTTGCACGAAGAGGCGATAAAACGGGGAGGCACGTATATCACTGTTCCCTGCCTTGCACTGGTGACCAGGGTCTATCGATCCCAGCAGGAAATCCAGGATAAGCTCGGGCGCAGTCACCGCTACGGGCTCTACCTGAAAGACGATGCCAATACGGTCTACTGGACACTCGACGGTCAGGTGATGGACGAGGTCGACATCAGCGGCTACTTCAACTCCAGTCTCGAGTCCGTCCAAGACGGCGCTTTCCTGTCGGTCATAGGAGTCGCGTGCTTCCAACGGAACAGCTGGAAAATGGATGACCTGGAAATCCGCGTCTCCCACTAACACCGCCACGATGACAAGTTCATCTTCATAAGACGCGAGAGAGATAAATGGCAAACAAAATGAACTGCTTCCGGGCAATTTGCGTCCTGGTGGCCTGTGCAGCGTGGTCCACTGCCAGGGGGGAGGTACGCATCGTCCATGAAGGGAAAAAGGCTGCCGTGGTAGTGACTGCGGACAAGCCGGCAATGGTGGCCACCTATGCCGCCGAGGAGCTAGTACGCCACATCAAAAAGGCAACTGGACAGCAGCTTGAAATCGTCGGCGAAACCAACATCCCAGCAAGCTATCGTAGCCGGATCTTCGTGGGCATGACTGAAACGGCGCGGCAACGTGGTTTCACTCGCGAACAGATGAAGCCTGACGAGTTTGTGTTACGCACCACTGAACACGACCTCTACGTACTGGGCATCGAGGACCCGGCACGTGACGTCGTGCTGGGCGAACCAACTGACAGCGACTGGACCCACAAGGTTCTGCACGATGGCGTCTGGGCTTATCGAGGTCCGTCAAGCATCTCGCCCAACGGCACACTTTTCGGTGTCTACGAAATTCTGGAACGCTACGTGGCAGTGCGTTGGCTCTGGCCTGGCGAATTGGGCACTTATGTGCCGCGCACCAGCGACCTCCGTATCGACGAGGATCTCGACGAATACCACATCCCCAGGATCGCCTGGCGGCGGTTTGCATGGTTTCATCTGGTCGATGCGTTACGGCGCCCCGAGGCCTATGATCCACGCACCGAAAGACTTGCTTTTTCGCGACAAGGACTACGCAATTTCTGGAAGGCGACAGGAACTTATCTTGGTCGTCACCGCATGGGGCACTCTTCGCATCCGCCCACCTTTCGCGAGGAGTTTGCCCGCCCGCCCTGGAAAGGCGCAGGCACCACCTTGGCTGAACAGCGGCCAGACTTTTATGCAATGGACTCGGCCGGACGACGCTGGGGGCAAGCTGGTTACGCATACAACTTTCCCGACATGTGCGTATCGAATCCTGACCTGCACCGTTTCATTCTGGAAAAGGTCTGGGACGGAACCAATACGCTGAGAATGGGCCAGGTCAATTCCATTCAATACTGCCATTGCACCCAATGCATGTCCTGGGACAGCCCCCAGCCTCAACCAGATGAAATCCCTCAATTTGAGCGCGGCGCCTATGGTCCACGAGCAATTTCTTATCGCTACGCGCGGTTCTGGAAAACCGTTTATGAGCAGGCTGCGAAACGTAACCCCAATACCAGGGCGACGGTCCTCATGTACCAGACCACGCTTCCCGCGCCCGGTGCGATTCAGCTCGACGACAAGATCTACGGTGAATATTGTCCCTGGACAGGCCCAGCAACCACTTTCCCCATGCGCAAACCAGTGGATCAATGGTCGCGTCAGCAATGGCTGGGCTGGAAGAAGACGGGAATGAGTATGATCTGGCGTCCCAACCATTTGCACATGGGCTACACAATGCCGTTCCTCAGCACCCGCCAGGTGGGTGAGTTCTTCAAATTCACCTGGCAGAACGGGTTAAAGGGGTACCTGTTTGACAGTCTCCGGGTGAGCTGGGCAACGCAGGGTCCAATGCTCTACATCCACATGGCGCTCGGCTGGAACCCGGAATTAGATGTCGAACAACTCCGCAGGGACTTCTGGTCTGCGTTCGGCCCAGCTGGTCGCCAGGTCGAACAGTACTTTGATTACTGGGAAGCCTATTCCCTGACCCATCCGCAAGGTTCACTGTACAGTCCTGTCAAAGCGCATCTTGCCTATCCACCAGCGGTCTTTGCTACGCAGGAAGCGGTGCTCAAGAAAGCATTTGCAACCGCAGCCAGCCACCCTCTCCCTGAATTCGCCGAGCGCGTCAAGTTCCTGCAGGCCGGCCTGGAACACGCCCGGCTCTGTGCACGGTTCATCGGAACGCTCGATCAGGGCAAAGTGCCTGCCCAGCGGGAAGGGTTCCACAAAGCCCAGCAGGCTCTTCAAGAGCTGGTTGCGTTCCGACGCGCCAAAGAGCATCTTTTTATTGCCGACTACCTCGATGCAGCAGCAACCCGAGAGAGAAGAAATGTAAAAGGAATCGATCGCCTTTTTGAGAAGTTTGAAGCGAAAGTACCGGCCCAATGATCAACGCCGGTAAGACGTGCGCACCAGGAGCGCAAAACCCGGTGTGACGGGCAATCGCAACATCTGCTGGTACCGTCGTGAACTGACTGTGATTTTGGTAGCTACGATTCCAACAACGCGCCAAAGTCAACTGACCTATTGGGAGGATGGGATGCAACGGTTGCTAGTGATCGGGACAGTTTTGGCAATCGCGCTGCTGTCTCAGCAGTCGAGAGCGACAGACGATCGCGTGCTATTCAACCGGGACATTCGGCCCATCCTCGCCGAACACTGCTGGCAATGCCATGGTCCGGATGCCGGAGTTCGCCAGGCCGGGCTGCGCCTCGATCTGCGAGATGCAGCGCTGCAGACGGCGGACTCAGGTGCGTTTGCCATCGTACCGGGTTCCCCGCGGCAAAGTGAATTACTGCGTCGTATCAATGCGAACGACCCTGCACAGCGCATGCCGCCAGCTGACTCCCACGCACCACTTTCGGACCCACAGATTGTCCTGCTGCGCAAGTGGATCGAGCAGGGTGCCGAGTATCAGCGACACTGGGCATTCCAGCAAATCACACGTCCATCGGTTCCAGAAATCGACGGCATCGACCAACCGATCGATGCCTTCGTCGTGGCGCGATTAAAAGCCCAAGGCCACGCTCTTGCAGAGGAAGCAGCGCCCCAACAGCTGTTACGGAGACTGCACTTGACGCTCTCCGGTCTCCCGCCGGCAACCAACCTGCTCCTGGACCAGTCGCCTGGAAATTACGCGAGCGCTGTTGATCGCCTCCTGGCATCACCGCACTTTGGTGAACATCTGGCTGTCGGCTGGCTCGACGCAGCCCGTTACGCCGATACAAACGGCTACTTTGGAGATAAACCCCGGCAGATTTGGCTCTGGCGTGACTGGGTCATTGACGCGTTCAATAGCAATATGCCGTTCGACCAGTTTACGGTCGAACAGTTGGCGGGGGACCTGTTGCCAAACGCAACCACCAGGCAACGAATCGCCACTGGTTTCAATCGCAACCACATGGCAAACAACGAAACAGGCATTATCGACGAAGAGTACCGAGTCGAGTATATCGTCGACCGTCTGGATACAACGCTGACGACGTGGATGGGGCTGACTGCAGGTTGTTCACAATGTCATGACCACAAGTACGATCCGATCTCGCAGCGTGATTTCTATCGCCTGTTTGCATTCTTTAACAATGGCCCGGAAAAAGGCCTGATATCAGCCGACAATCCTCCACCACTGATAACTGTAGCAACTCCGGAAGCCAAGCAACGTCTCGCTCAATTGGAAGCCGCCACGGTTGCCGCCCGCGCCCAGTTTGCACCCTTGAAAAAACACCTGGCTGCGCAGATCGCCAACTGGGAAGCAGACACAACAAAGTCGTTGCCCGCTCTCCCAATCGACGACGTATTGCTCTACGAACCATTTGATGGCGGTGACTTCGCAACCCCTTCGGTGCCATTGGGAACCGGCCTCACATTCGAACGGGGTGTGAGAGAGAAAGCGGCCCGCTTCGATGCAACTCAGCACCTTGAACACCCACTCACCAAATTCGACGTTGACGCAAACTGGACGATCGGATTCTGGATCAAACCGGACGGATCGCTAAGTTGCCTGTTGTCAAAAATCGAACCACAGGGACGCCGGCGTGGATTGGAAATACTGTTGCAAAAGGGACGTGTGCGTGTGAATCTGGTGGAACAGTGGGGAGTGAGGTCAATCGCCATCGGCACTCAGGAACCACTTGCTTCGCGTCAGTGGCACCATGTGGCTGTCACCTACGACGGATCCCGCGCGGCCACAGGCATGCGCATTCTGATCGATGGTACCCCGGCTGATCTGACCGTACAGCAAGACACCCTCAGCCACATTCGCCGCGGGCACTCCTCACCACAAAGCTGCAGCAACCAGGAGCCGCTACGTATTGGTCGCCGCGATTCAGGACTCGGGTACTACGGAGTGTTGGACGAACTTCATGTCATGCAGCGTGTGACTCCGCCCGATCTTGTGTCAGCCTGGCATCGAGGGGAACGGCTACGAGGGATCCTCGCCACCGATATGGCGGAACGCAACGACCTCGAACGCGCGTTCCTGCTGGACGATTACATCGTCCACAACACGGATAATAAGGTCAGAGCGGCCCAGCAGCGACTGCGGCAGGCAGCAGAGGCGGAGCGGACATTTCGTTCCACAATTCCCACCACTCTGGTGATGCAAGACCTGCCCACACCGCGAACCACACATGTCCTTGTGCGAGGCCAGTACGATCAGCCAGGGGAAACAGTGCAACCAGGGGTTCCCGCCGCGATCGGGCAGCTATCCGGTAACGCTCCACGCAATCGACTAGGTCTGGCCCGGTGGATTGTATCCAGGAAAAATCCGCTGACGGCGCGCGTCACCGTCAACCGGCTTTGGAAGCACTGCTTTGGTCACGGACTGGTACGCACAATGAACGATTTCGGAACGCAAGGCGAACCACCAACGCATCCACAGTTGCTGGACTGGCTAGCAGCCGAGTTCCGTGACAGTGGTTGGGACATCAAGCGATTGCTACGGCTGATCGTCACGTCGCGCACGTTTCGACAGGCTTCGCGTCATCAGGGGGATACGGCCTCCGACCCGGACAACCGGCTCCTTTCTCGAGGGCCATCTTATCGCATGTCCGCCGAGATGATTCGTGACCACGCATTAGCCGTTTCAGGATTACTACGGCTGCGCATCGGAGGACCAAGCGTCAAACCGTATCAGCCTCCAGGCCTGTGGAAAGAAGTCTCGTACAACGCCACCGAGACCTATCAAGCCGACACCGGCGAGGGACTGTGGCGACGGGGCCTTTACACCTGGATCAAGCGGCAAGCGCCACCTCCTTCATTTCTTGTCTTCGATGGAACGACGCGGGAGAAATGCACGATCCAGCGGGCGGTGACCAACACACCGTTACAATCACTGATCCTATTGAACGACCCCGTATTCGTAGAAGCGGCTCGAGCCTTGGCCAGCCGGATACTGTTGGAGCCGCGCGCTGAACCCGGAGCAACTGACAAGCTGTCCAGCAGGTCGATCACAAGAACCGAACACCGACTGAACCGACTCGTACAACACGTACTGTCACGGTATCCCGACAACCGGGAACGTCAGCTTCTCAGCGGCCTGCTGCGGCGGCAGCAAAAACGATTTCAGCAGACGCCCGCGTCTGCACACGCATTAATATCAATCGGACAGGCGCCGTGTGACGGCACCCTTGACCCGCTGGAACTCGCCACCTGGACCGTCGTCGCCCAGGCAGTTCTGAACCTTGATGAAGCCATCACCTTAAGGTGATCCCGCTATGAACAAGCCATGTCATCCGCTGCCTGCGCAACCGCAACTCCAGCGACGACGGTTCCTCAGTCAGGCGACCCTGGGGGCGGGCGGTGTGGCGTTAGCCTCCCTGCTACAGGAGTCGGCAGGTGGTGCAATCGTCCAGCAGCATGCGGCGCGAGCCAGGCGGATTATCTATCTGTTCATGCACGGGGGTCCCTCGCAGCTTGACCTGTTCGACTACAAGCCGCGCCTGCAAGCCTACCATGGGCACGAACTTCCCGACTCGGTACGCGGCAACCAGAGGCTAACTGGCATGACCAGTGGCCAGGCGTCGAAACCGGTGACACCGTCCGTGTTTTCCTTCCGACAATATGGTCAGTCGGGTGCGTGGATCAGCGAACTGCTGCCGCACATCGCAGCACACGTGGACGACCTCAGCATTGTGAGGTCGCTGCAGACCGAGGCGATTAATCACGATCCCGCAGTGACACTCCTGCAAACCGGACATCAACAGCCGGGGCGTCCTAGCTTTGGAGCCTGGGCCCATTATGGGCTGGGTAGCGAAAACGCCAACCTGCCCGCGTTCATGGTACTCGTCTCCGACGGTAGCGCGGCGCGGCCAGCTGACCCACTTTATGCGCGACTCTGGGGGTCGGGGTTCCTGCCCTCGAATCACCAGGGAGTTGCCTTACGTGCCAGCGGAGATCCAGTCCTGTACCTGTCCAACCCACGCGGGATTTCAACCAACGCCCGACGCGACCAGCTGGATGTGATCGCTGACTTGAACCGTCGTCAATTGGCACAACAGCGTGATCAGGAAATTGCCACACGCATCGCCCAGTATGAGCTGGCCTTCCGCATGCAGACCTCGGTCCCCGACTTGACCAATTTGAACGATGAAACGGCTGGCACGCTGGCTGCCTACGGACCGCAATGCCACCAGCCTGGCACGTTCGCGCGCCACTGCCTGCTGGCGCGGCGGATGGCTGAACGAGGTGTGCGATTTATCCAGCTTTATCACCGTGGCTGGGACCAGCACTACAACCTGCCAAGCGACCTTCGCCTGCAGTGCCAGGACGTCGACCAGCCTGTCGGCGCGCTGCTCAGCGACCTGAAGCAAAGAGGCCTGCTGGAAGACACGCTGGTTGTATGGGGTGGTGAATTCGGTCGCACAACCTACAGTCAAGGCAACCCCACCGCAACAAATTACGGACGTGATCATCACGGAGGATGCTTTACCATGTGGCTCGCCGGCGGCGGCATTCGCCCCGGCACAATCCACGGGCAGACTGACGACTTCAGCTTCAATGTTGTCCGTGATCCCGTGCACGTCCACGACCTGAACGCAACTCTCCTGCACCAACTCGGCGTGGACCACCGCCACCTTACCTATCGATTCCAGGGGCGCGACTATCGCTTGACTGATGTACACGGCAACGTCCTCCACAAACTCCTTGCGGCAACCTGACTTCTCCAACTGCAAGAACTGTCAACAGCAATTGCGCGCGTTCGTCGTGTCGAGACATCTCTGACGGCTGCCAACGTGAACAAGTACACGCAGGGGCGGTGGACGAACAAGTAAAGACCCTGGCATTGGCAGATGACTCGAGAATTGCATAAGCAGTCGTGTTACGATACCTGCACAACGACGGCCCGTCGGACACCCCGCGTGCATCGTGCGTCTGGCGTTGAGCCCATTCTCAAATGACGAAGGAGTATCGTGATGGTCAAGCGGCGAAAGCAAACGGCGACCGCCGTCCTCGTGCTCGTATCGACCATGCTCCCAACCGCGGGAGTTGCCGACAGCCCCATGAACCTGCTTGCCAACGGCGGGCTCGAAAACGACGCTGACAACGACGGAGTCCCTGATGGCTGGGTGAGCCACCCGCACCACTTCTCACGGGAGACCATGGGGCACGTGCAGGAACATATCACCAACTTGCCAACGCACCAACAAATGCTTGCAGCAGAGCACGTCGGGGGATCCGACGGCTGGATATTGTTTCGACGAGAGGCAGATGGAACCTGGGGACCATACATCAAGTCCGCCCAGTGGTACCAACGGATGGCCAATGAATACCTGCCGCAAAATTCGCGATTTGGACAAATTCCGCTGCCCGCAGATCTTGACCTGGGCAGCACAACAATGGTCATTCATAACTTGCCGCCGCACGAGCAAACCATCTCAGAACCAATCCCCGTGAAGCCAAATACTGGCTACCGCCTCAGTTTCTGGTTCCGCATGGCCGGAGGCTCGGAGGAAGCAATCTTCCAGATTCTGGGATCGCGTGCACCGCGCAACGATGCATGGCCAACCGGTGCCAGTAAGGACGACCGGCAACTTATCCCCTATCTCAATCTCGG
>CAZITS010000189.1:0-8756 GCA_964542185.1 uncultured Pirellulaceae bacterium | reverse complement strand
GGCGGGTCGCGTTCACACAATGGTGCAGAGCCCACATATCACAGACAATGACAGCAACCTGGCCCAACTCCCACTGGGCGGACTCCACCAGGGCGTGAAAGCGGCCCGTTTTGGGCGCCGTTTCCTGACGACTCCGCAACTGCAGCGCTAGTGTTGCACCTTCTTTTTCATCCGCCTGCAGAGATCCCGGCAAGACACATGTCACCAGCGTGAAAATGCCTGCCAACCACCACACTACTGCGTTCTGCCGCTTGTCCATTGCCCTGCGTCTCCTGCCGGAAGCCGATCGTGACTCGAGAACCCCTAAACACCGCGTCGCCAACATAGTCCCTGCAAGCAGTGTTTGCAATGTTTTACCCTCCCGTTGCACTGGGTAACTTCCGGGTAAGTTTCGAGCACCAACGGGGCGCCAGTTGGCAAGCACTACAATCAGTTGCTATCTCATGGCAGGATGCGATGATATCCGCACTCTCCAATACATGTACCCGTCGTCCGTAGCGAGAAACATCATGCAAGGCGGTCAGGCCATCGCTCAGATACTCCAGTCCGAAGGCGTCAAGCATGTCTTCTGCTTTCCGTTCACACCTATTCTGGAAGCGTTGTCGGACGCCGGAATCAGGCCAATTGTGGCGCGCCAGGAACGCGTTGCCGAAAATATGGCAGACGGGTTTTCCAGAGCCAGCAATGGGCAACAACTGGGCGTTGTGACCGTCCAACAAGCGGCTGGCGCAGAAAATGCGTTTGCTGGAATTGCGCACGCGTGGACGGACTCCAGTCCACTGTTATTCCTGCCCGGTCATCCCGGTCGAGATTTGCTGGGAGTCCCGCCGACTTTCGATGCGATCAATAGCTTTCGTGCAGTAACTAAATGGTCCGATTGGGTACCCTCGGCAGACGCGATCGAACAGCGCATGAGACGGGCCTTCACGCTGCTCAGGTCAGGCCGACCCGGCCCTGTGATGCTAGAGATTCCGGCAGACATCGCGCAGCACCCCTTGAGCCACCCGCTGAATTACCAGCCCGTCACGCCAACGATCAGCAGCGGTGATCCGGACGCAATTCGAGATGCCGCTCGGCTATTGCGTGGTGCTGAACGACCCATGATCTGGGCCGGGCAAGGCGTCCTGTATGCGGGTGGCACCCCTGCCTTGACCACGTTAGCCGAACAACTCGCGGCGCCGGTGATGACCACACTATTGGGAAAAAGTGCGTTTAACGAAACCCACCCCTTGTCACTGGGTACCGGATCCTACGCGAGCACAGATATGGTCCGTGACTACCTGCAGCATAGTGACGCAGTGCTCGCCATTGGCGCTAGTCTCTCCAAGACGATCTTCGCACCTGACTTGCCACCAGGTAAACAGATCGTCCATGCGACGGTCGATCCACGCGATCTCAACAAAGACTACCAGGCAGATGTTGCGATTCTCGGCGATGCTCGACTGGTTCTCGAACAACTCGTCGAAGAAGTCCGCGCACAAGGGCCAACGGATGCAGACCGGCAACAGCGAGTGCGCGAACACTTGGCGCGCGTGCGCGCACCGTGGAAACAACGCTGGCAACCGAAGCTCACTGCAGACGAGGTTCCCATCAATCCCTACCGTGTCATCGGTGAACTGATCCGGGCGACCGATCCTGCCCAGACCATCGTCACTCATGATTCTGGAAATCCACGCGATCAACTGCTACCAATCTATGAGTCCGTAGTCCCCCGAGGCTACCTCGGCTGGGGACATTCCACGCAACTTGGGTTTTCCTTAGGGGTTTCCATGGGGGCGAAGCTGGCACAACCCGACAAACTGGTCGTTCATTTTCTCGGTGATGCCGCATTTGGAATGGTCGGAATGGACATCGAAACCGCAGTTCGTGAAGAGATCCCGATTCTGACGATGCTGCTGAACAACTCTGCAATGGGAAACTACGAAAAGAACATCCCCATCTCATGCGAGCGTTTCGGCACCAAACAACTCAGCGGCAACTACGCCGAGGTAGCCCGCGGTTTGGGTGCCCATGCAGAGCGAGTTGAAGCCCCGGAAGACATTGCAGCCGCCATTCAGCGCGGCATCGACGCCACGCGTGAAGGACGTCCCGCGGTCCTCGAATTCATCACCCGCGAAGAACCCGACATGGCGATCGGATGATCTCAACGGTCGGCCACCAACAAATGGAGAGATGCTGGTGTTCCTGAAAAACACCACTATGGCGACTCGAGCAAAACGGTGACCTCACTGATAATGTCGACTCCACTTTCCATCTTCCCAGTCGCGCGGAAGGTCAGTTGAAATTCACGACTCGGCATCACTACTTCCGTCAGCCGTAGTGGAATCACAACGTCAGTCTGACCTGCTTGAATGAAAGTCGGTTCGATCTGCAGAGGGAGGTCCTGAGGCGGATCCACCAATTCGATCCGCATGGGCCCTGTTAGATTGGATGTACGTTTCAATTTCAAATGACACCGCAGCACGTTTTCTGCGCCCATGACGATACGAGGAGTCGCAGCAATCAATTTTACGACGGGTGGCAACGTGCGCAGCATATTGCGTTTCTCACTCACCACCAGGAAAGACTGAGGGCGACCGTGTTTATCGATGAAGCTCGCATAGGCTTGCGTGTAGAGCTGAGATTGCGACTGCACATTGATGTGCATGGTCTCCGGCAGGTAGATGGGCATGTGGAATTCCACCTCTTCCTGGGGCAAGGTGAAATCGAGCATCCGGACGCCATCCAAATCGCGATTCTGTCGATCGCCAGTCTGAAAAAAGATTTCACCTTGAAAATCACCCAAGCGTTCAACTGTCATCGGATAGGGAAACACCGAGCCGCGGTGGGCATAAAGATAGGCTTCGGAACAGTACAATCTGAAAACCGGTGGATGTCGGACCGTCAAATTAAGTACCGGTATGGTCGCTGCTCCAATGCTGACACCTTCTCCATCTCGACCTAAATGGGGCGCGTGGGCCTGGCGAGTCACCTCGCCGCCGGCAATCTGTGATGTCCCAATCACCTGCAGGGCATAACTGGTCGCCATGGCCTGATCACTGGCCTGGATCTTGAGTTTGCCACTGTTACTCCCGGCAGGGACCTCGACAGGTTCCGCCGTCACGCCTTCAGGAGTCTCCAAAAGCGCCAGCTTTACGGCTCCGGAAAACCCTCCCGTGCGATCGACATCTACCGCCAACTCCAATCCACTCCCCTGCAGTACACTGACACTATCGGCACCTAATGCGAGGGTAAAGTCAGGCGCTGCCGGCGCTACGGACAACCGGTAAATAAACTCCGGCCCCCCGCGCGCACCAAAACGCAGATCCCTTAATCGGATCCGAAACACGCCATCTGCCGGTGCCTTCCAATCAACGCGACAGCTGCTACTCGACGATTCTACGCTGCGCGCCTGGACGAGCACCTTCCCCGCTGTATCGGTTAACTGCAAACCAGGAAACGCCACAGCCTGCGCAGGCAAGGCGCTACACGCTACCGTATACAACTGTCCCTGCTGGGCAACAAATTCAAACCAGTCTGTGTCACGTGCCGTGAGGAACTGGCCACTGGCGCTACCTGGTACCGACAACGGTGTACTCTGAGCAGGTAATTCGTTCGGTTCCTGCTCGCGCCGATGGGGATGTGGCAAGCTGGCTAGTTTGATACCGTTGGCCGCAGATTGTGGATCCGTCCAGAGAAACGCCTCCGGTGTCTCGGGAAACGCAATACGTTTACGCACGACTTTCCAATCGGTGTCACCCGATAATTGATAGAGTTCGACCTCTTGTTCGGTTCCCGCCTGGCCGCTCGATGGAAACGCAAACTGCGCGGTAGCCGAAGTGGTCACATTCACTCGATAGACATACGACGGATCACCTCGGAACGAAACATTTGCCATTCGAATGAGATACTCACCATCCTGCTCGACACGTAAAGCCAGAATCGGATCACTCCCCCGATAGACAGCTTGCACAGGAAGTCGCCGGGCATCACTATCAAGAATCTCTACGATCGGATCCAGTCGCGATCCCAAACGACGTGCCAAGACTTCACAGACAACGACCTGCCCTCTGGTCGCTGTGAAGCGAAAATAGTCCAGGTCTCGTTCACCGTGGATCTGACCATTGATCGTCACCGGCAACGTAATGGCCTCTGCACGATCTGAGGTGGAATTCGATTCCGACTCGATAAACTCAGGAAGTTCTCCAATCACAAACGGCCGGGATTGTGTCCCTCCCTGGGCGCAACCAATCCGCCAGAAAATAGTCCCCAATGGTGCCGTTTCAGAAATAGTCATCTCCGAACGCCACTGTTTGGGATAGCTGACCGGAATCTCGGTGGGTTTACGGCGCGGAGACGGCTCACCGTGATCAGCGACAAGTGTTCCCAGAGTAAGCGGAACTTTGACGCCCTCACCAAGGACAAACAGATTGGCACCCGGGGGAAGGCATTCCGCACCCACGCGGACCGTCACCTTCGTCCCGCGTTGTCCGCCCGCAGGAAAAATGTGTGTGCTGGTAGGATCGCGTGAAGGCACTGGCTGTGCCGATGCAGTCGCAACACAAAACAACGCACTGGCAACACCCGACCAGAACGATAGTCGGCTGAACATAGCGCTGAACATGGCAGTACTCTCCGCAGGTGGTTTCTGAACGTGACTCGGCAACTTTTTCACTGCAGGCGATTCTAACAGACGGGTTCCCGAGAAGCCAAAAAAGCAGGTAATCACCGGGACGCTGAAGGCAAATCGCCCGGCCCTTGCCGATCAGCTCGTAGTACGCCGCTCGTCATGTTCTGCAAGCACAATCTCGGGTTTCGTACTCTCTACGATGGAAACCAATTCAGCGCGTTCGCTTGATGGCAATTCAAACTGATCAAACGTCGTTGCCAAATCTTCCATAAAGAATCCCCATTCGGCCTCCGTGATCTCCAAATGGACATGGGAATCATACATCGATCGCCCCGTGTAAGTCTGGGGCCCTCCACTCGCCCAGCAGACCATTTCCGTAACCAGGTACTTGAATCCAGAAGGCGAAACGCGATGGTGAGCTTCGTCAACCAGTGGATTCGCATTCAAACGTGGGTCATCCATGATGCGGTCGATAAAATCATCGACTACCGGAGCAATCGAATAGACGCCACCAAGTCGCTCGTACAGAGACGACGGCGACTCTTCGGCACTGCTGGATTGACCAATGTCAGGACACATGATGCTCTCCCCAACCCGTTTCTTGTGATTTGAATCGACCCGCCTGCGCGCTGGCCAGCAGATTACGAAAGTCATGGATTGTAACGAGAATGGGTCACCCGTTCTATGAGCGCAACCACGAGACTGGCAAGACGCGACACACCTGCCAGATAACTTTTCAGGCACTGGCCAACCCAATAAATATCTGTTGGATCGTTCTGTCGACGGCCAGCCTGCGCCGACTCCACAGCGGACGCCTCAGGGCAGGTTCCGCTTGACAACAGAGCTCGGTTTCCAGCCCAGCCGATGAGCTCGGATCCAGATCGAGGATCCCAGCGGAACGGCAACGGACTCGCTGTAGAGGTGCCAAACTGCGTGGCGACTCAAACGAAACGCGATCGAAGCACCTGGTGTGGAGGACTCGAGTGCCACGCGGACATCAGATTCACCTTGCCGAACGATCGTCATGCTTGGGGCTGCGGTGGTTGGCTGCACTCCCAGGGGTGGCCACAGCTTCCGCACCAAATCCGCTTCGGGAAGATGACCGAGATCCTTGACACGCTGAGTCCAACGCTCGTGTGCTGCGCGCAACTCTGCCAATTTGGGATAGTACTTTGTATCCGCAGCCAGGTTCCGGATTTCGTGCGGGTCTGCTTGCGTATCATACAACTCTTCCAACGGCTTTCGGCGCGCAGTGAATTGCCACTGCGATTCTCCCAATCGATCGTCCTTGATCAAACGTAGTAGTTCCTGCATCCCCGCAGACCGATCGCGATACGGAATGAATCCAATGTAGGGCAAATCCGGCCGGTAGTTCCGGACGTATTTGAACCGTTTATCACGGACAGCTCGAATGGTTTCGGGGGCTGGGTCCATCCGGTCTCGCGAGGCAAACACGTAGCGCCGTTCAGGCCCTTTTTGCGGTCCCAGGAAAGCTCGACCCTGCATGTGCTCTGGGATCGGGATACCCAAGAGAGAGAGCATTGAGGGTGCAAAATCGACAAAGCTCACCAGTTGTCCAGAGACCTCACCACCACGATTTGCATCAGGCCAGCGAATAATCAAAGGCACGTGAATACCTGAGTCATAAACCCAACGTTTCATCCGTGGCAAACCGTCGCCATGATCACTAAAAAAGAAAACAATGGTCTGATTCAGCAATCCGTCTTCGGCCAGTTCCTTGAGTAACTTCCCAACCTTCCGATCCATCACCGCAATGTTGTCATAATGCCGCGCCAGGTCCCCACGTAGCGCCTCACTGTCGGGGTAATAAGGGGGTAAATCCACCGCTTCCGGATTAGTGACGCGCGGTGACCGCTGCCGAAAAATGCCGCTTTCGTGAGTCACCGTAAGATTGAATACTGCAAAGAACGGCGTTGTCTTCGCGGGACGATTGCGCCAGTGGGCCTGCTTGCCACTCTCGTCCCAGGCAGTTACAGGCGGTCGAAACTGATAATCGGTTTTGGCATTGTTCGTGCAATAATAACCGGCGGCTCGAAGATACTCCGTGAAACAGCGGGCTGCAGGTGGCGGCGTTGCTTCATAGGTAGGAATGGCCAGTAATTTCGGATCCGTAATCTGATCCAGCGCGGCCGTCCGCTTCCATGTACGCATGGCCATTCCCCCGGTGGAGTGCGGGTACATACCCAGAATCAACGTGTGCCGATTCGGTGCGCAAACACCATACACACCAAACGCTCGAGTAAAACGCACTCCTTGCTGCGCCAACCGATCGACGTTCGGTGTTGGCACGGTCTGGTCGCCGTAACACCCTAAACGAGGGCTCATATCCTCCACCGTAATCCACAAAACATTCAATTTGCGGGCATCTGCTGCGGCAAGTCCAGCAGGAATCCCCAGGACCCAGCAGGCAAACAGCAAGCAGAGCAAGCGTGACACAATGTGATCCCCCCTCACAAGACCGCGATACTCAAACCGCCCAACCGACCAGACAAACAAACCAGTCAGCTGACCAGTTCGATGGGCACCTGATCGATTTTGGCGGCCAGTATGAAGTCGTTTTCGCTAAGTCCACCGATGGCATGCGTCCACAATTCGACCGTTACATTGCGATATCCGGAGACATGTAAATCGGGGTGGTGTCCATCGTCTTCAGCAACTTCAGCCACGCGATTGAAAAACTCCATCGCCGACATGAAGTTTTTGACTTTCCATTCTTTCCGAATGCGCTGGCCATCTGCCGTAAGCGACCAGCCATTGAGATCCACCAACTGTCGACGTGAGTCGTCGAGTGTGTAAGGTTCCACACCTCCTTCGCACGGCTGGCAGCGTTTGCCAACAAGTTCTTCAACGGCTTGTACCCGCATGACTGTAACTCTCCTGTATCAATGTCTCGCGTGTTTGAAATCAGTAATGACAACGTACTGCATCCCAGGAACGTGCTCAGGCACTTCGCATCCACCTGTCAAAGTCCGCGGTACCCCTTGGACCGAGTGCGGGTCTTTCACAGTTGGTCACACCTTCTGAAAGAGTGGCCGTTCTGGAAAAGACCGTGCACCGCATCCGGTTTTGTAGACAAATTGTACACAAATTGCGGATCGCGAAACGGCCAGCCAATTACCTCATCGATGTCGTCCCGGAAGATCTGCTGTATGCCGCAAGGCAATCGGTTTCACGTCAGCCAGAGAGTGCGCCCCATGTCCGATTAACCGGATCCTAGTCGTGCTGTGATGCAACTGGCACAGCCCATCACCCGGAGGATGCTCGCCGAATACGTCCAGAACACATAGGATGATGCTCACCTGAGATGATCATATCACCAGGTGGCAGAGACCTGCCCATCCCAGCCAGATCTGTTTGCACTCACACCACTATGCCACCAGAAAACCCGTCGACTCCTGAAAACGGAAGCAACCAGCCTCGTTTAGTGCGGGCCTTGGGACCGCGAATTGCAATCGCTGTTGTTGTCGGCAACGTGATCGGATCCGGCATTTTCCTCAAGCCCGGTGCGATCGCCGACGCGACCGGTGACTTTCGCTTGATTCTGGCGATGTGGATCACCGGCGGAATTCTCTGCATCCTGGGCGGTCTATGCTTCGCTGAATTGTCTTCCATGTTTCCCCAGGCGGGGGGACTCTATGTCTACCTGCGAGAAGCCTATGGAAAACCCGTTGCCTTTCTTTGTGGCTGGAACATCGTCTTGTTTGGTACACCAGCAGGATGCGCCGCACTGGCCGTAGCCTTCATCGGCTCGTTTGCCAACGCGATCGGCTGGGATCCCTCACTGTTTTCAGAGATCAGTATGGCGGCCGTGATGATCGGCAGTATGGCACTGGTAAATATTCTGGGTGTTGTCTGGGGTGGTCGACTGCAGATGATGTTTACACTGGTCAAGGCTGGGTTTCTCGGTCTCGTCGCTCTGACACCCTTTGTGCTGCTACCCTTTCTCGAAACTTCAGTGCAATGGGCTAATTACGGCTCGCGAATAGATCCTCATTATCCGAGTCTGGCTGGCCAGATTGGCACTGTATTATTGGCCGTAATGTGGGCCTATAACGGTTGGCATGGTGTCACACCCCTGGCAGAAGAAGTGCGGGAACCGCAACGCAACATTCCCTTTGCCCTGATC
>CAZITS010000188.1:0-8770 GCA_964542185.1 uncultured Pirellulaceae bacterium | reverse complement strand
GAGGCCGCCGGTACGGGGCCAGTAGACCGATGTTCAGTGCCTGACGCTGCAGGAGAGAAGGGCCTACCTCGCATGCTGCTGGCTGACCTGACAGCGCTGAGGTGCGGCTGTCGCGATTTGTGGAGTGTCAGAGGCTTGGCAGGCAATGCGACTGAGTGCAGGCGACGCAGACGCAACTTATTGTTGCCACGGGCAGTTTTCTGCAGTTAAACCAGTTCCTGCAGTTACACCAGCTCAGAAATAGGTTGCCCGTGGTCCAGCAGGTACTGGGGCCGGCCCGTGGGGTCGATCACGGTCGCGTGGTGTGGATCGATGCCAATCGTATGGTAAAGCGTTGCGAACACATCTTTGTAATGAATCGGGCGGGATGTGGCGGTTGCTGCCGTGCGGTCTGTTGCGCCAATTACCTGTCCCAAGTTCATACCACCGCCGGTAAGGATTGCTGGCGCTACCTGAGGCCAGTGGTCGCGCCCCGCATTCTTGTTGATCTTGGGTGTGCGTCCAAATTCTCCCCAAGCGACAATCGTGACATGGTCCAGCATCCCCCGCTCTTCCAGGTCGCTGACGAGTGCCGTCAGTCCCTGATCGAGTATTGGGAGCATATGTTTCATACGGGTGAAATTCCCCGAGTGGGTATCGAAATCACTGAATGAAACACTAACGCAGCGAACGCCTGCTTCGACCAGACGTCGGGCAAGCAGGAATTTGCGCATCGACCGATGGTCGTCGGCAGTTACAAAACGTTCCACCGAAGACGCAGGCGCGGTGTAACGCTTCAATTCGTGCGGTGCAATCTTGCTCAGATCGAGAGCATCGGCAAAACGCCCTGATGTGAGAATGCTCGCTGCCTGTTGGTGAAAACGGTCGAGGGCTTCCATGTTTCCACTGGCATCGAGTTCACATTTAACGCGATCCAGCTCGCTGAGTAGATTGGCGCGGTCACCTAACCGCTTGGCGTCCAGCGTATCGTTGAGTGCCAGACTGGTCGTGTGATTGTTGCCCAACGCGGCCAGCTCTTTGACCATGCCGACTTCCAGAGGTCGCGGAAATATTTTCGAAATATCTGGTCGGAACGGCTTGAAGGACGGACCCAGGAAGCCAGGTCGCGCACTATTGCGCACCAATGGACGACCTTGCAGAAGGTCGACAAATGTCGGGGCGGGGTCGTCGCTCGATCCACGCAATCGCGTCAGCGCGCATCCCATGGCGGGGCGCCCACCGAGAGCTGCCATGTTGTTCTTGCGAAAACCAGACTGACATTGAAACGCGTCGTGTTGGCCAGCGGCGCCAACCAGGGAGCGAATGTACGAAAAGCGGTCTGCCATGGCGGCGAGCCGCGGCATCAGTTCGCAAACCTGGAAACCTGGGATTCTGGTAGCAATCGGTTGAAACTCGCCGCGCACTTCACTGGGCGCATTGGGTTTCAGATCGATGGTGTCCATCTGTGGAGGACCACCGTCGAGGTGAATATTGATAATCGCCCGATCAGATGCCGCGATACCCGCACTAGCTTCGTTGCGGAAGAGGTCGGCAAGGGTGAGGCCACCCGCGCCGAGTGCTCCAGCGGTCAAGAAACGACGCCGGGTCATGCCGTCGCATTGTCGAAATTCAGGACCTTGAACAGACAACATGCTGGACTTCCTCCCATCCCTATATTCATCGACAGTCAGCAGTTGCATATTAACACTTGCTGATCAACTTGAAAACGGAATTTGGGGGTTGTTTGTGTGTTTTGCCAGCACAGCTGGTTCTGCGGATTGGGCCACGCAACCGGTTTTACGGCAAAACCAGGCGGTTTTCGCGAGGACTCTTGGGTGGTAACAGTCCTTGGCTGGTAACAAGTTGTGCAGCGAGGTGCCACGTCGTTGCGAGCGATTTTTCTGAGGTGTAGTGCGGACAGACACACCCAGGCAGTTGGCCAGGGTCAGCACGGAGGCGAATCCCGGTATCGCCAGGCGACTGTGCGCTGGCTGAATTGAGAATACAGGGCAAGGGATTTTCCACAGTCGTTGAAGAAAAAAAAGGATTTGCGGTATTTGGGTGGGCTGGACGTGTATCTGGAGCTCCCGCACATTTGTCACAAGTAGCAACCCAGCGTAGCGACAGTGTGCTTGCGTCGGCGTTCGCATGGACACGTGTGGATTCAGGTTTCTGTAGCCGGGGCATGCTAGACGTCTATCGATGGTGCACTAGAATACGGCCGGCGTAGGACGCTGGACGAACAATAAACAGGTATTTTCTGGCCGCGACGCGTTCCTGGACCAGGTCCTTAGCGGCTGGCAAGGGAATACTCTGTTTGGGGGCCGGGTGGGCGAAGTAATGCTCGACGTATTTGACAAAATGAATGACGCGGTGGCCGCGATACGGGAACGGTGGGACCGTGTGCCACACGCCGGAATCATTCTGGGGACGGGGCTGGGTTCCCTGGTAGAAGAAATTCAAGAAGAGGCTGCGTTTGATTACGAGGAGATACCCCACTTCCCGCAAACCACAGCGGTTAGTCATCAAGGCCGTCTCATCTGTGGAACGTTGCATGGATTGCCTGTGATGGCCATGGAAGGCCGTTTTCATATGTACGAGGGATACGCGCTGAAGCAGATCACACTGCCGGTGCGCGTGATGAAATCGCTGGGCGCGCAACTCCTGGTGGTTTCAAATGCCTGTGGTGGAATGAATCCCAACTATCGTGAGGGTGACGTGATGGTCATCGAAGACCACATTAACCTCATGGGTGACAATCCCTTGATCGGCATCAACGACGATCGTTTGGGGCCGCGTTTTCCAGACATGTCACAACCCTACGACGCGGAGTTGATCCAACGGGCCTTGTCGGTGGCGCGGCGGGAGGACATTGTGGCCCACCAGGGTGTTTTTGTGGCAGTTTCCGGGCCAAATCTCGAGACCCGGGCGGAGTACCGATTTCTGCGCAGTATCGGTGCTGATGTTGTCGGTATGTCTACCGTACCGGAAGTGATCGTTGCTGCGCATTGCGGATTACCCGTCGTGGGATTTTCCATTGTCACCGATATGTGTTTACCCGATGCGTTAGAACCGGCTGATGTCCAGCAGATTATCGCCACGGCACAAGATGCCGAGCCTCGACTACGGGCATTGGTTCGAGGTGTCCTGGCGTCCGAGTCAACAGGATAGCGGCCAGGCTGCGCTACACGCAGGTCGTGAAACGCGAATGTGGGGACTCGTGAGCACAGTTCTGTGAAGAAAATCTCGAGGCAGTCATCGTTCAGCGGACCAGCGGTGTCGACGTGAAATCAGGTCAAGAGCAGGTCGCAGAGGCGACCCGATATGTGCGCAGTATCTGGCCACGCCGTCCCCGGGTGGGTTTGATTCTGGGGACGGGCTTGGGTGGGCTTGTCAAACAGATCGACTGCGAAGCAGCGATCGCCTTTGAAGAGATTCCGTGTTTCCCGCGTTCTACAGCGTTGTCACATAACGGCCAGTTGGTGGCAGGCAAGTTGGCCGGATGTGCTGTGGTGGCCATGCAAGGGAGATGTCATCTATATGAAGGTTATTCGCGCGCAGAGGTTGGACTGCCAGTACGTGTGATGCACGCGCTCGGTGTTGAGGTGTTGGTGGTTTCGAACGCCAGCGGCGGTTTAGACCCACGCATGGAATCGGGCGACATCCTGGTACTGGATGGCCACGTTGATTTAATGACACACGGTAATACGCATGGCGCGGAGTCGATGTGGGCCGATGCCACAACATCGGGCCGTCGATTTACGTCGCCGTATGACGCCACCATTGCAGAGCAGGCCCTGGCGACGGCACGCCGCGCTGGATTTTGTGCCCGGGCTGGAGTTTATGTTGCGGTGACCGGCCCCAATTATGAAACTCGGGCGGAATATCGCATGCTCCGCCAGCTAGGAGATGCAGTCGGCATGTCGACCGTGCCCGAAGTGCTTGTTGCAGCAGAATGCGGGATGCCGGTATTGGCTTTATCGGTGGTGACCAATGTGGCGCGACCGGATGCCTTGGCGAGTACGACTGGCGGTGAAGTTGTCGATCTGGCAGAGCAGGCCGAGCCGAAATTGAGGGAGATCGTGCTCGCTTTACTACAGCGTTACGAAGATCCCCTGGAGTCTGTTGGAGTGTGAAACATTTCGGGGAAATGTCAGCGTGGTGGGTTTGCGGTCTGGTCACAAACGACTCGAAAACCCACATTGTCATACTGCTCGGTGGGTGCCAGTTTTGTTCGGCTGGCTGGCTGGCAGAGGGCGGGCACGTCGTACCAGCTGCCTCCCCGGATAATGCGGTGAGGCGCTGCGCTGACCGAAGTTTTCTCGCCACGGTTGGCATTGGGGTGGTTTGACGGAACATCGCTGCACCATTCCCAGACGTTGCCCTGCATATCAAACAGGCTCCAGCGATTAGGTCGTTTTTGACCGACAGGATGGGTTTTGCAGCCGTTTGCCAGCAGCTGATCCGGATAATGCTGTGGCGCTGTCTGAAAAAATTGTGCTGCATCAAACTCTTGTTCACCGCTGTTATTGGCGCACCAGAAGTTCAGATTCAGCCAGTCCTGGTTGGCGGGCAGAGCAGGGGCTCTGGATTCAGCAGCCCGGCTGGAATACTCCCATTCGACTTCCGTGGGTAGCCGGTAACTCCGTCCGGCGGCGATTTCTTCATCCAGGGCGGAAAGTTTCTTGCAGAAGCTTTCCGCGGCGTACCAGTTGACTGTTTCCACGGGGTGGTTCGAGTTGCGAAAGCGACTCGGGTTGGTTCCCATGATTAGTTGAAATTGCTCCTGCGTGACTTCGTGGATAGCGACATAGAAGGGCTGGTCAATGCGAAGCGTTTGAGTGTCGTTTGTGGGGGAGTCTGCAACGTCCCGTTGAGGGTCAGTAGCAGTCCATACACCGGGGGCGATGCGGCGCATCGTGATCCCGATGGTGTTAATCAGATAGTCTTGGGGAGCCGTTGTCTGCGGCCTGGTGGGCTGGGATTTGCGGGGGCTGGGATTACGGGCCTGGGGACCCAGTCTCTTGACGCCTGCAGGTTTGGAGGCGGCGGGCAGGGTGGGCGGCGAGGGCTGAAGTGTCGGCGTTGGTGCAGTGGTGCCTCTGGAGTCCGATGCCGTAGTGATGTTCCCGGCGGTTGATGGTGGGGAGACAGCACGCGCGGATGCGATTTGTACAGCCGCGGCGGGTGGTTCTGGGGGAATTTCCGTAAGCGAATTCCTGTTGTCGCCTGGGGACTGCGTGGGCTTGCCAGTTGTTGCGACGTCTGCTGGTGTGTGCGAACGCGACATGACAACGCGAAACCCGACGTCCGCCAGAGTGCGATCCGCTGCGAGCCCGCGTCGTACGTCACTGCGGCAATGGTCGGCCAACGAGAGCCAGCCGCCCCCTCTGCGGACGCGTAGTCCATCGGTGGCCGGCAAAGAAGTATCGCCGTTCTTTGCGACCGTAAACTGGAACGGGTCGGCGCACCACTCCCAGGCATTGCCGTGCATGTCAAAGAGTCCCCAGGGATTGGCCTTCCTGGTGCCTACGGCGTGTGCGGTTCCGTTCGCATTACTCGCGAACCAGCCGTGCGCCGCAAGTTTGACGTTGGAGCCAGGAAAAGAAAACGCCGTCTGGGTGCCGGCTCGACAGGCGTATTCCCACTCTAACTCGGTGGGCAGTCGGTAGACATGGCCCAGTTGCTGTTCGGCTGCAATTGCTGAAAGGCGCCGGCAGAATGCCACGGCATCGGTCCAGTTGACTTTCGTCGCCGGTCGGTTGGCAGGTTTGTATCGATGCTGCGCACTCCGCGTAACCGCATAGTACTGTTTATTGGTGACTTCGCAGGTTCCGATGAAAAAGGAGTTCGGTATCTGCCGTTTCTTCAATTCATTTTGAGGGCGCGATGCATTGGCGGACTGGATCGAAAGCTCCCCAGCAGGGATCAGAGTCAAGGACATGCCGATGCTGTTTTGCAACGATTGCTGTTGCGATCCGGTTTGGGCCGTGTGGACAGCCGGCTCGTCAGCGGTTTCCTGTTGGTTGTCGTTACCCTGGCTTAGAAAAAAATCTAAACCGTACTGGAATAGCAAAACGAAGCCGATCAGAAAAAGGCCGATGGGTATCAGTGCCCACGCGCCGATCCCGATGGGATTCGGTTCCTGTGAATCGTCGTTGGGCTGATAGCGGTTCATGTGACGTTTGCGTCTCGGTGCCTGCCTGCGTTGTTCGCAAGTTTTTTCAGCTGGCACAGTACCAGCTAACATCCAACGAAAACGATTTGATCCAGGTTGCCTCAAGTGTCCGGCCGCAGACGCACCCAGACCTTCTTGCAGCACGCCATTCCACCTGTGAGCACTTCTTCAAGAATAGTCAGAGAACCCTCTGGAATCGACTGTTTCGCGTTTTTCCTGAAGGGCGACCCAGGGCCAGGCTCTGTCGGCCCTGCCCAGTTGATGAAGCGGAATGTTGGCGCTGTGCAACATATTCGCGAAATCGGCCTGTCCGTGGCGCGTCTCACGCGGTTAGTGCCGGCGGTTCCAGTTATGGCAACTATATCGATCCCGCAGGAGACGTTGCGTGATTTCACGAGGCCAGTCGTGCAATTCCTGGTCGGCAGACCAGGCGTTTTTCAATGCGCGGCGAAGTGTTTCGCTGCTGGCGGGGAAATTGGTGACAAAACTGGTATGGTCACGGCTCTCCCGATATGCCGGTTGGCGAGGTGGGGATCGCAAGAGTTCGCTGATCCAGTTCAGTGGGAAATCGTACAGCAGCGTGCCGTGGTAGAGTACCGATTGGCTGGTGCATTTAAGGCTGTTGCCGGAGAACTTGCGTCCGTTGAATGTGAGGTCGCTGGTTCCGTCGCGTTGGACTGGGGATGTTAATGGAGACAGGGCGCGTTGCAACGGGTCAAGCGCGTAGTCGTGGGCAGTGGAAATGCTTCTCAGTTGAGGTTGTTGCTCGTATTGCACGATCAGCGAGTACATGAGACACCCCGGCCCGATGACGACCGCGGCTCCCCCGCTGCATCTGCGGAGCACGGGGATACCGCGTTGCTGACAGGCTGACAAATCAACTTCCTGGTCACCTTGTGAAGACCGTCCCAGGATGACCGCAGGTACACTCGATTCCCACAAACGTAATACCTCACCTGCTACACCGGGTTCGGCTGCTCGCAGCAGTAATGCCTCGTCCAGTGCCAGATTGTGTGCGGGGGATTCAAGCGTCAGATCGAGTAACTGCATAGCCCTCTTTTTCATGCTGATCGCGGCCGCTGTCAGAGAGTCGGCGGGTGTATTTGGTCTGGAGGTCTCCGGGTAAAGTCGCTTCCGCACACTCTCCGACGTGGTGTTGTGTTTGCACAGCTGCAGTTTGGTTTGTTCTGTTACCCCTTGGGCCCAGACGCCAGATGGGCCCGCAGTTCAACCAGCAGCGGATCGATTGTTGCGGCTTGAATTTGCTGGGATGGGATCCAGTCAAACCATTGATAGTCCGGGTGCTCGGTCACTTTAATATTCACATTACGCACCAGGTAGGCCAGGAAAATAACCAGCGTTTTTTGACGGACCAGTCCTTTTTTTTTGCTGACGACCGGGTATTGAGTAGTGAATCGAAAGTCATTATCGATTTCGATGTCGTTGATGGTAATTGAGGTCTCTTCTTCGAGTTCACGCAAGGCGCATTGGAGCTCGGTCTCACCTGGGTCAACATGGCCTTTGGGGAGGTCCCAGCGATCTGTGTGCCGCATGAGCAGAAAGTCTGAGACAGGTTGGCCGCGGACAATCAGGAATCCACACGATTTGACTTGGGACATATCAGGATTGGCTGTGGCGATGCCTGGAAAATAAAAGAGGTGGAAAACTGTGGCGAGGTTCGTGACTCGGCTGGCAGCCGTAGCCTGTCCACTTGTTCGGTGTGTGGAAGGGGAAGGGCCCAGGTAATCCGCGCGACGCGTGTCGTGCAGGTACGAATCTTCAGTTCATGACGCCTTTATTTTCCTTTATTATTTTTTCTTTATTATATGGTCTGGTAATGCACGGCAAGGGTGCCTCAGGAGACAAGCATTCAATATGAAAATCTACACGCGTACCGGGGATGAGGGCGAAACAGGTTTGTTTGGGGGGCCTCGTGTGCTGAAAGACGATGTCCGGATCGAGGCATACGGTACGATTGATGAGTTGAACGCGGTGGTCGGATGTGCCCGCCACGAAGTGCCAGCGGATTGGAGCGATTTGCTGGGCCAAATACAGCATGATCTATTTTCGCTGGGAGCTGAACTCGCCACACCGGATCCCACAGCGCACAACACTGCCCTGGTGGGCGATGCTCAAGTTGAGTCGCTGGAACAGGCAATTGACCAGGCCTCGGAAGATTTGCCTCCGCTGCAGCAATTTATTCTGCCTGCGGGCAGCCGGGGGGTGAGTTTGCTGCATTTGGCCCGCGCTGTTTGCCGTCGCGGTGAGCGCCGGCTGGTGACTTTGGCCAGTAATGCCCAGCCCCCGGTTTCAGCTGTTTTAATAAGGTACGTGAACCGGTTGAGTGATTTACTGTTTGTTTTGGCCCGGGCGGTTACTTACGCTGAGGGGCGTGAGGATGTCGGTTGGGTCAAGCCGACAGAAACGCGACGCTGATGGTAGCACGATCGAGCTTTACTTCCGGTCAAGGGATAGGTAACTTTTCCAGATGTGCGTCGTAGCCATCAGGTTGCGCATGGCGAATCTCACCTGCGCGGTTGTCGGGTCGAATCTTGTTATCTCGGTATTGGACGAAGGAATATGCGACCACGGCCAATATGGCGAAGGAATTGC
>CAZITS010000187.1:0-8817 GCA_964542185.1 uncultured Pirellulaceae bacterium | reverse complement strand
ATCCCCGATCCTCTTTCAGAATCTGTTGATCGTGCACTACGACGGATTTGATCATCAGTATGTGGTAGCGCTCAACAAGACCACGGGGAAAACTGTCTGGAAAGTGGACCGCGACATCGATTATGGGAGTGACAACGGGGATGTCATGAAAGCTTACGGCACCCCGATCGTGATTGAAGTCAATGGTGAATTGCAGTTAATCAGCCCGGCTGCCAAGGCCACGTTGGCATACAACCCCAATACGGGAACCGCCTTGTGGAAGCTGCGTTACCCGCAGCATTCGGTGGCCATTCGCCCCATGTTTCGGGGTGGGCTGTTGTATCTGAATACCGGATTTGCTCCGGCCCAGTTGTTGGCGATTCGCCCCGACGGCCGTGGTGACATTACCGGGACACATGTTGCCTGGAGTGTGCGCCGCCGCGTTCCTTCGATGCCATCACAGCTGCTGGTAGGAGATGTGATTTATATGGTGCATGATGACGGCGTGGCGACGCGCCTGGACGCCAAGACCGGAGAAGTCCAGTGGCAAGAGCGGCTGGAAGGGAAATACACGGCGTCGCTTTTGTACGCACCCGGCCGTATCTACTGCTTTGACCGCGATGGTCGGAGTGTGGTGCTGAAAGCAGGAGAGACGTTTGAACGGCTGGCCGTCAATCATCTGGATGAAGGGATGATGAGTTCGCCGGCGGTCACCGACAAGGCGATCCTGCTGCGCACCAAGCAGCACCTGTACTGTATCGAGCAATAGAAATCGAGCAATAGAAACCGAGTAGCCGGCTCGCTGGCGCCTTTTTTTCGAAAGGATCCCTTCCATGTGGCGATTGCGATTTTGGGTTATCCCCCTGGTGCTCACCGTGGCGGCGGGTCTGGCGACGGTGAGCTTCAGTCAGAATGCAGAGTCGACCGACTCGATTAAGCGCAGTGTGGACGAATTTTTTTCGGTGTTGGGAATTGACCAGAATGCCCAGCAGGCCTTTGAACGCCTGTTGGGACGCAGCCCTTTAGCCCGGCATCCAAGTATCCAGGAAATGGTGACGAAAGTTGAAGGCTTTGACGACAAATACGGGACCTACGTGAAACACGCGGTGGTCTTGGAACGCACGCTGGGTGCGGAAAGAAATGTGGTGTTTTTGAAATACCTTTACCTGGCGGAGAACTACCCGGTGGTCTGGCATTTTACGTTTTATCGGCGGCCGAGTCGCACTGGAGAGAACCGTGATTGGGTCTTGATTGGCGTTCGTTTTGATACCGATTTGGAGACGCTTGCTGTCGTGCCCAGACAAACCGCTTTGTAATCCGCCCACCAGCTGGCATACAGGACAGTGGTCCCGGGCAGGTTGCGAGAGTTGTCCTTTCCCCCCGTGTATTGCATGGACTATGATGCGTGCCCTTAGGGATGCGGTTCTTGGGTTCCGGCAGCTCGCTGAGCGGATGGTTGTGCGGGGCGCTGGCCGGTGACGAGCTCGCGGGCCAGGATTCCCCTCACGGGCCAGACCCCCCCTGGCCAGCACAAGGTGCAGTGCAGCGTTCTGGATGAGTGAAAAAACAGAGCATGAATTGAAGAGCAGCATGAGTCGAAAAGCAAACGCGATATCACCGGCCAGCAGTGACCAGGATGAGTCCACGGCGATCCCTTCCCAGTCGGGAACGCGAGAAACGGTTGAATCGCTGGTGGTGGCGATTGTCCTGGCGTTCTTGTTTCGGGGCTTTGTTGCTGAAGCATTTGTCATTCCGACCGGTTCGATGGCCACCACACTCTTTGGTCGGCACAACGATGTGCAATGCCCGGAGTGTGATTACTGGTACCAGACTGGTGCCAGTGCTGAAAACGAGGATCGGCGTAGTGGTGAGGTGTTGGCGACGACCTGTCCGATTTGTCGCTTTCGAAATGAATTGGACAAAGAGCGTGAGCCGAATCACCGGTCTTTCGATGGCGATCGTATCCTGGTCAGTAAATTCGATTACGACCTGGCTGAGCCGAGCCGGTGGGATGTATTTGTTTTCAAGTATCCCGCTAATGCCAAACAAAACTACATCAAACGGCTTGTCGGTTTGCCCAACGAGGAGCTGAAAATCCGTCACGGCGATGTGTACACCAGGCCGTTTACCGGCGTTTCTTCGGCACCCGCTGACGAGGATGCCTTGGTGCCGTCCACTGCGTCAGAGCAGCCAGCCGAACTGTCTGCCGAAGCCAATTCCGCACCCTGGCAGATTCAGCGAAAGCCGGCGCACAAGGTGAAAGCGATGATGCAAGTCGTCCATGACACCGATACGCGCTATAAAAAATTAGCGGCTGCAGGGTGGCCGGCGCGGTGGCAAAAATGGTCGGCTGAAAAGGGATGGCCCGATGTATTGGAGGTCTGTTCTGCCGAAGGAAAAATCACTCCCCTGGATGCTCGACAAGAAGAGCAATGGCTTCGCTATCGACATTTTGTGCCGCGACCCGATGACTGGGTCTATTTGGGGCGCAAGAAGCCGTTACTCCCTCCGGGCATGTATTTCATGAAGCAGGATCCCTCGGGTGCACGCCGCGCTGACCAGCTGAGGGTTGGCTATCAGGCGGCAGAGCTTGGCGAGTTTGCCCGCACACTGGCAGGGCGTCTCCAACAGGAGGGATTTCTGGTCTCAGTCGATTCCGGTCCCCGTTCCATCCAGGCCCGACAAACGGAAGCCCAATACGCAGAAGTCCCGTTTCTGGTTGACATCATCGCCAGTACATCTGGTGAACCTGATGTTGCGCTTTACAACATGTTTGCGGGTGGCGAGTCGATTCTCTGGGAGGACGGCGTGGAACCCCTCGTCGAGCTGTTGCACCGATGGATCTTGCCTCAGCGACGTTACGGTGCGCTCGTCTCCGATTTCTATGCGTACAACGCGTATCACTTGCACATTCCTCGACAGTTTGGTTTTGGGGCCGGCTTTACCGACGTTCGCAAGTACTCAGGGTATCACTGGGTCGGAGATCTGGTCGTCGAATGCAAAGTCAAGGTGACCGGATCGGGAACACTGAAGTTGATGCTGGTGGAGGGTGGCGTCCGCTATGGTTGTGATATCGATATTGCCGAACAGGTCGCCACACTTTCGATCGATCAAGGCGAGGGCACTTTTGGGGACCCACCTGCCCAGGATGCCAGGAAGTTTTGCCGGGCTGAGATTTCCTTTGGCACGGGCCGTTTTTACCACCTGCGGTTTGCCAACGTGGACAATCAACTGTTGTTATGGATTAATGGCAAGCCGGTCCGTTTTGATGCGCCTACGGTGTATCATCGCAGCGATTCGGTCGAACCACGCTGGAGCAAGCAGGATCCGGGAGATGCCGCACCGGTGGCTGTCGGAGGTGATGGTCTGCAGCTGCAGTTTGAGCAGTTACGGCTGTTGCGCGATGTTTACTATGTCGCACAAGATCAGACTTTTTTTCCGAACACACAACATGAATATCGTTTTCGTGGCGTCGGCTTTCCGGTGCTCGATGCCGAGCAGATTTCTCTCCTGCTGGCGCGGCCGCCGGAATGGTCAGAAACGCACCTGTTTCGAGCCCGTGACGAAGTGATGTTTCCGTTGGCACAGGATCAGTTTTTTCCGATGGGCGACAACAGTCCGGAGAGCCTGGACGGACGCCTCTGGGAAGCGTGTCCTAAATTTGTGGATCGTGAGCTGTTGCTGGGCAAGGCCTTGCTGATCTACTGGCCGCACAGCTGGCGCAGCTCGCTTCAGATCGGCTCATTTCATCTTCCCGTTCCCAATTTGCGGCGGATGGGCTTGATTCGTTAGGGGGAATGCTCGGGGTTTACTGCTGCGTTGCGGCCGGGGTGTGTTGGAGCGGTCGAGCCGCAGGCACTGCGGCGGCGAAATTCACCCGGCAACGTGACAGGGTGGAAAATTGCTCTTTCCGAAAAGTCGGCTTTGAGCGACCGTATAGGTAACGGAATACCGTATTGTTACGCGCACCTGAGGGGAAAACTGGTGCCCATTCTGGAAGCACAGGGGCTCGTCAAGTCCTACCGTCGCAGCCGTGTTGTCAACGGTGTCGATCTATTGGTCGAACGTGGTGAGATCGTCGGTTTGCTGGGGCCCAATGGCGCCGGTAAGACGACTTCTTTCCGCATGATTTGTGGCATGATCGACCCGGATGAGGGAAGCGTGCGCCTCAACGGCCAGGATGTGACGAGTTGGCCGATGCACCGTCGTGCAGCAGAGGGCGGCATGGGATACCTGGCCCAGGAGTCGAGCGTTTTTCGCAAGTTGACGGTCGAACAAAACCTGCTGGCGATGATGGAATTACTGGGCGTTGGTCGCAAGGAGAGAAAACGCCGGTGCACGCAGCTGCTGGAACAATTTGAAATTACCTCATTGCGGCATCGCAAAGCGGACAAATTATCCGGTGGGGAACGCCGGCGGTTGGAAATCGCCCGTTGCCTGGTGTCGGATCCTGAGATCATCATGCTTGATGAACCCTTTGCCGGCATTGACCCGGTCACGGTGCAGAATATTCAGGCGATCATTCGCAAGTTGCGGAACCAGGACATTGCGTTTTTGATCACCGACCATGCCGCCCGTGAAATCCTGCAAATTGTGGATTGCTGTTACGTCATTGATGGCGGACAGGTTTTTTGCCAGGGAAATCCTGACAAAGTCAAGAACGACGCAGAGGTCCAGCGGCGCTATCTGGGTGAACTGGATCCTCCCCAGGAGTCCGTCGTTTCGCTCGGGAACGAAGAAGATCCAGATGCACCAACCCGTTTACTGGCTTCATGATCCATGGTTGGCATGGGCCGCTAGGCGCTGCGCGGCAGGGGGGTCTGGTGGTGTGCGGATCCGGTGACCAGGTCGTGGTGACAGAGGTCGTTACGCCAGGTTGGGCTGTACACGATTATGCTCGGAGGGTTTTCCGGAAGTGGGGTCTGGCCGAGTAGACAAATGCCTGCCGCGGGTGCTCAAATCGCGATGTTGACCCGTTACAGACGCAGGACTATAATCGCCCGCCGCCTCTGAAAATGACCTTCGTTTTGTTCGCTGGAAAGGTCAGCGAACAAGAGAAGTGACATACCGTCTGTGGCCGCGGAAGGCCTCTCCCGCAGCCCTTGTTGCCGCAGGAGTGGTTGGTGTCCTTTGCAACGGCCCTAGATGCTAAGGAGCAGGTTCGCCAGGCGACGGAAATCGTCGAACTGGTTGGTAGCTATCTGGAATTGCGCCGCCAGGGAACCGGATATGTGGCACTCTGCCCCTGGCATGACGACACCCGGCCCAGTCTCCAGGTGAATCCCAATCGCCAGTCCTGGAAGTGTTGGGTCTGCGATGTGGGGGGGGATGTCTTCAGCTTTGTGATGCGTCAAGAAGGGGTGGATTTTCGGCAAGCCCTGGAAATGCTGGCGGAGCGGTCCGGCATTGAATTGAGTCCCCAGCGCAAATCGCAGGTCGCGCCCGGCAGCCCGAACGACAAGAAAACACTCTACGCGGCCACACGTTGGGCCGAAGAACAGTTCCACGATTGTTTGCTCCAGGCTCCCGATGCCGGAGTGGCTCGTGATTATCTCGACCAGCGGGCGATTGAATCGTCTTCGATCGAGAGGTTTCGTATTGGCTTTTCTCCTGGTAGCTCGCATTGGTTACAGGATCGCGCCCGTTCGACCGGATTTTCTCCAGCCGTCCTGGAGGCGGCCGGGTTAACGCAGCAATATGCCGATAGCGGAAGGTTTCGTGATCGCTTTCGTGGCCGCGTGATTTTTCCGATACGGGACACGATGGACCGCCCGATTGCTTTTGGTGGGCGTGTGCTGCCAGCCGTCGCAAAGCAAATCGAGCAATCTCGTGGGAACCCACCACCCAAATATGTGAATTCACCGGAGACGCTGCTGTTTTCCAAGAGCAGTCAACTCTACGGATTGAACATTGCGCGTCAGATCGTTGCCAAGACGCGGCATTTGGTCGTGGTTGAGGGGTATACGGACGTGGTCATCCCTCAGCAGCACGGTGTCCATGACATTGTGGCCACATTGGGCACTGCCCTCAACGAACGGCACATTCAACTGTTGAAGCGATTTGTGGATCGCGTGACGTTGGTCTACGACGGAGACGAAGCGGGCCAGCGCCGCGCGTCAGAGATCCTCAAGTTGTTTGTCGCTGCCCAGCTCGATCTGCGCATTCTGACTTTACCGGATGGTTTTGATCCCTGCGATTTTGTCTGTGACGAGGGTGCCGACGCATTTCGGCAACTCGTCGAACAGGCTCCCGACGCGCTCGAGCATAAGGTGCGAATGGCCGTTGCGGGAATCGATTTGTCGCGTGAGACGCATCGAGCCACACAAGCGCTCGAGGATATTCTGGCGACGGTTTCTGAGGCGCCCCGTTTGCAAGGGCGCACGACAGAGTCAATGCGGCTTCGCGAGCAGCAGATTTTGGCTCGCGTCGCTCGTCAATTCCGTTTGCCGGAAACGGAAATCCGTTCGCGGATGCGCGAGCTGCGATTGCGCAAGACAGGTAATGTTCCCGCTACCGCGGAATCCACCGAGCCGCAGCGTTTGATTGAAGCGTTATCGGCGCGGGAACGTGAGCTGTTTGAAATCTTGTTAGTGCATCCTGAACTCGCGGCGGACGCCATGCAGCGTCTTGATACGACGCTGATGTCTTCGTCGCTGGTACAACGTCTCCTTGCGATTTACCAGGAATTCACCCGCGATGGTGAATTGCCTGAATTTAACCGGGTATTGACTGTCGTTGATGACCCGGCCATCAAGAATCTTCTGGTCGAGCTGGACGAACGTGGGCGCCAAAAGGCCGAGTACGCCGAAGATCACGCGGCGGATCGATTGAATGGTTTGATCCGAGACTACGACCAGAGCCGAACGACTCGCGAGAGTCGTCACAAGCTGATAGCCTTGGAGGAAGAGCAACTGAATGAAGAGCAGGAGCTGGACCTGCTTGATGAGTTGATCCAGCTACAACGTGAACGGCAAGGGATCTCCGCACCTACGGATGGGTAGGAGTCTTGTCGATGGGGTCGTACCAATGTACAGGCACGTCAAGGGCCGGTATCCATACGATCGACATGAAGGTCGATTGGGTGGATACATCTCGCCGCCCAGTGACTGTGGATGGACGATCCACCAGACTCCCAGATAGCGCAAGAAAGCGCAAAAGGAGCCGAGTCCATGGAATCTGTTGAAAAAGATCTCCACGAACTGATTGTCAAAGGACAATCACAAGGGTATTTGACTTATGACGAGGTGAATGCCTATCTCCCCGACGAAGATGTCAGCCCAGAGAAGCTTGACAATTTGATCATCGCTCTGGAAGAAATGGGTGTAGAGCTGGTCAATGAAGCACCCAAAGAGGAAACGCCTCAGACTCCCGCACCGTCCGCTACTGAAGTCCAGCACAAGCATGAACATGAGCTGGCCTCAATCTGGGTGGACGAACAGCAACGCAAATTGACCAGTGACCCGATCCGTATGTATCTCTCGCAGATGGCAGAGATCCCGCTGCTGACGCGTGATGAGGAGATCTCGCTGGCCAAGAAAATCGAGGTTTCTCGGAAACGTTTTCGCCGCGCTGTACTGGGTTGCGATTACGCATTGCGGACGACGGTGGATACGCTGCGGCGCGTTCACCAGGGTGAACTTCCCTTTGATCGAACGATCAAAGTTTCTCTGACAGAGCAACTGACCAAAGAACAGATCTTGGCCAGGATGCCTCATAATTTGCGAACCCTCGACGCCTTGATCGATAGCAATCGCCTTGATTTCTCACGACTGATTCGCAAGTCGACCACGGTGAAAGAACGGCGCGCATTGCGCCGCGATTTTATTCGCCGTCGACGCAAATGCCTGCAGCTTGTCGAGGAGCTGAGCCTGCGGACACGACGTATCCAACCGCTGATGGCACAACTGGAAGCGTTCGCCGATCGTATGGAGCGCATTCGGTCTTTACTGCGCGCCCCTGGCGAGGACCGGATCAGTCAGAGCGAACGGACCAATTTGCGCCGCGAGCTGAAGGACTTGATGAGTGTCACCCAGGAAAGCCCACGTGGTTTGCGCCAGCGGTGCCGCGAGTGCCGCGTACGGTTCGAACAGTACGAACACGTGAAACGGCAGTTGTCCAGCGGTAATCTCCGTCTCGTTGTATCGATTGCCAAGAAATACCGGAATCGGGGCATGAGTTTTCTCGACCTCATTCAGGAGGGAAACACGGGCCTGATGCGGGCGGTAGACAAATACGAATACCGGCGTGGATTCAAGTTTTCCACTTACGCGACGTGGTGGATTCGCCAGGCGATTACCCGAGCGATCGCCGACCAGGCGCGGACGATCCGGATTCCGGTTCACATGATTGATGTCTTGTCAAAACTCAGAAATATCCAAAAGAGGCTCTTGCAAGAGAAGCGTCGAGAGCCGACAACAGAAGAGATTGCCCGATACGCTTCGATTTCGGTCGAAGAAGTCAAACGGGTGATGGACATCGGCCGCCACCCGGTCAGTCTCGATCGACCGATTGGTGAGGCGGAAGATTGCAGCTTTGGCGAGTTTATCGAAGACCATTCCGGGGAAAATCCGGTCAAGATTGCGAATAATGGAATCTTGCGGGACAAAATCGAACGGTTGCTCAAGACCCTCACTTACCGTGAACGGGAAATTATCCGCCTCCGGTACGGTTTGGGTGATGGGTATACCTACACCTTGGAGGAAGTGGGACGCATCTTCAAGGTCACACGCGAGCGTGTACGACAGATTGAAGCGAAAGCGGTGCGGAAACTTCAGCATCCGGTCCGTAGCCAACAATCGGCCGGCTTTTTCAAAGGTGTCGCGGGCTGACAGAGTTAAT
>CAZITS010000186.1:0-8822 GCA_964542185.1 uncultured Pirellulaceae bacterium | reverse complement strand
AACTCTCGAAGTAGACTTTTTCAACCGTGTAGGTCTCGCGTTCCAGTTTGCCGTGAATGACAGCATTCAACGGTGTTTTGCGGGGCATGGGCCATAAACCCTGGGAGATCAGGATGCGTCTCCTTACCTGTTCTGCTCGGTGGTTCCATTCATGTGTTCCGGTCGATGGTTCAAACGGAAAGTAGCCATTCAAGTCCTGCAGTGGTTGCAGGCGTTGATCATCGGGTTGCGTGCCAGCGGGAAGTGCCTTCAGCGGTTCACCGGAGGCACCACTAGTGAGAGTTGCCAGCAGCAGGCAAAAGTAGAGAGCCGCGTTCTGTCGTGGCCTGGTGCCGGAAACGCAACTGATTTGGGTTCTAGCGTAGCGGTGTCGTTGCAACATGGCTCGGAGCCCTTTCGCGTTCTGGGCGGATCACTAACCGGAGGCGAGTTTGAATCGTTGATCGCTGCAGTCTAAATAATGATTACTGCGTTGAACACTTGGTGTCTGCGGTTAGTCGACGACGATGTCGTCTAAACCAGATGGCGCGGATGGATATTGAGGATCCATTTCCCGTAGTGTGGTAACCAACAGATGGGCCACGGCCATGTTCCGGTACCATTTCTGGTCGGCTGGAATCACATGCCATGGAGCGTAGTCTGTTGTGCAACGCTCCAGCATTTCCTGGAAGGCGTTTTTGTAGTCGTCCCAGTATTTTCGTTTCTCGAGGTCTTCGTGCGAGAATTTCCAGTTTTTTTCGGGGATCTGCAGACGTTCTTCAAAGCGCTCTTTTTGTTCTTGTTTGGAGATGTGCAGAAAGATCTTGACGATCTTTGTGCCTGTTTCGTTCAGCAGGGATTCAAATTGATTGATTTGCTCGTAACGAGGACGCCAGACGGCTTCGGGGACAATCTCATGGACACGAACGGCCAGTACGTCTTCGTAATGAGAACGATTGAAGACGCCGATCATGCCTGCGGCGGGAACCGCCTGGTGTACGCGCCACAAATAGTCGTGTTTCAACTCTCGACGAGTCGGGGCCTTGAATGAGGTGACACGAACCCCTTGCGGATTTACACCCTGGAACACCCGGCGAATGGTGCCGTCTTTCCCGCCGGCGTCTAACGCTTGCAATACGACGAGTAGTCGTTGATCTTCGGCAGCGTAGAGACGCGATTGCCAATCGCAAAGTTCCTTGCGTAGCTTCTTGAAGTCGGCTTCTGCCTGGTCGCGGTCGGCGCAATATTCCTCTCCCCTGGTCGGAATTTCATCCAGTGCGACGGCTCCGCCTGATTCGAGTTGATGGAGGTGGTGCGTCACGTGGATGACTCCGGGGACAAGTTCCGTGGCTGCCAGTGGCCTGCTAATTCGGCATCCTGGAGGAAATCCAACTCCTCCCAATTGTCAATTGGCAAAGTCAGTTGTGCCAACGCTGCGGTCGGCATCGTTTCATGGCGCCCGGTCAATTCGAGGATCAGATCTTCAAGTCCAGGGTTGTGGCCGACCACCATCACCCGGTGAGGTTCTGAGCCGAGTTGTTGCAAGAACGTGCGGTAGATAGCTGGCGCTGCCAGATAGAGCGCGTCTTCCCACTGCAGTGTGCCGCAAAACCCACTGGTGGAAACCAACGCGTCAACGGTTTGTCGAGCGCGACAGGCTGTGGAGCTAATGATCTGGTCGGGAACCAATTGTTCATCTCTTAGTAGAGTTCCCATGCGAGGCGCTGCACGCTGACCTCGCGGATTAAGAGGGCGTTCGTGGTCGGTTTGTCCTGCCTGGTCCCAACTGGACTTGGCGTGCCGCATAATCAACAGGGTTTTCATCACGGAAGGCCGCAATTTGCGACCGCTCTGGGCAGGGGTACAGGGTGTGAAAATCGCCGGGTGCTTCCCAGGCATTCTGACTCACGCCGCGACTGAACGCAAATGCGGTGGTGACTTGTTCTGCTGCGCTCCATCCACTAGCCTTGCGGCTTTCTGCACTTTAATTGCGGGAATGTGAATGATGGTGGGGACTACGGCGGATGAGCGT
This sequence comes from uncultured Pirellulaceae bacterium, assembly GCA_964542185.1. Classification (GTDB taxonomy): domain Bacteria; phylum Planctomycetota; class Planctomycetia; order Pirellulales; family Pirellulaceae; genus UBA9264. The sequence continues at coordinate 6,811 of CAZITS010000186.1, read as the reverse complement.
AGCGACTACATCCGCATTCGCGGCGCGCGCGCCCACAATCTCCAGGACCTGAGCCTGGATATTCCACGGAATCAGTTGATCGTCGTCACAGGACCCAGCGGATCTGGCAAGAGCACTCTGGCCTTGGACACATTGTTTGCCGAGGGGCAACGCCAGTACATTGAAACGTTGTCGATCTACTCGCGGCAGTTTTTCCATCAACGCGAACGGCCGGCTGTCGATTCCATCGAAGGATTGCAGCCAACGGTCTGCCTGGATCAGCATCCAGGTGTTGCCAACCCTCGCAGTACCGTCGCGACTTTGACGGAAATTCATGACTACCTGCGTTTGCTCATGGCGCGACTAGGGAATATTTCCTGTCATGGATGCGGGGCGCCGATTTGTCAGCAGAGTGTCGAGCAGATTCGAGATCGCTTGCTCGAACTTCCAGAAGGCACCAGACTGATGTTGTTGGCGCCGATGGTTCGAGGGCGCCGTGGGCAGCATCAAGAAGTGTTGGCACAGATTCGCAAAGCGCGTTTCGTCCGGGTGCGGATTGACGGCGAAGTGTTCGACATCGACGACTTGCCCGAACTCTCTCCGCGTCACATTCACAACGTGGAAGCGGTTGTAGATCGTATCAAGATCAGTGACGCATCAAGTGGACGGTTGGTTGAGTCGCTCCGAGTTGCCGTCCAATACGGCGCAGGTTTGGTCGTTGCCTGCTTTCCGGATCCCGAGCATCCGGAGGGTAGTATCAGTGACTGGCGGGACGAGTTGTTCAGTACGCTCTATGCCTGTCCACAATGTGGAATTAATTTTGCCGAGATTGAGCCGCGCACCTTCAGTTTTAACAGCCCCTATGGTGCCTGTCCCGACTGCGCGGGTTTAGGCTCGCGATGGCAGTTTGATCCGGGACGCCTGTTTAGTGATTCTAAGACCCCCCTGTCGGCTGACTCGATCTTGCCCTGGAAAAACCTGTCGGACGAGACGCGGAGCAAAGTGGAATACCAGTTCGCTTCTTTTTGGGAGGCATGTGACACGCCACCTCACGCATGGGAGGAGTTCACGTCCGACCAACGGGCATTACTACTTGATGGAAGCGGTTCTGACTTTCCTGGTATTCTGCAGGTTCTGGAACAAGACTATGCCACGGCAACGCAGCGACGACGGCGTGAAGAACTCGAGTTGTTCCGGTCAGAAGTCTGCTGCCGTGCGTGCCAAGGTGCTCGTTTATGTCCGGCGGCGCTTGGTGTACGTCTTTTTGGTCACACGATTCACGACCTTGCCTGTCTGCCAATTTGTGATGCGATCGAAGTGTTTGAGGGGTTCAAATTTGATTCGATGCAGCAGCAGATCGCGCAGCCGATACTCGAAGATGTATTGCAGCGTTTGGTCTTTCTGGACACTGTGGGTGTCGGTTACCTGACTCTCGATCGTTCGGCAGACACTCTGAGTGGTGGCGAATTGCAGCGCGTACGATTGGCCACCAGCATTGGTACTGGACTGGTAGGGGTGTGTTATGTTCTCGATGAGCCTTCAATCGGACTACACCCTCGCGACAATCAGAGATTGATTGATTCGTTACGGAATCTCCAGGTGGGTGGTAACACCGTTCTGGTCGTGGAACATGATGAGACGGTGATGCGTCAGGCGGATCGTCTTATTGATATGGGGCCCGGTGCTGGTTGGGAGGGTGGACAGATTGTCGCTCAGGGAACCCCGCAGGAAGTTGCCGACGACATGGATTCACCAACGGGCGCTTACCTGTCCGGGCGGCGACAGATTCCGGTACCAGTTCGACGCCGCCGAACTGCGAAGTCGCGCTCGTTACAGATCGATGGCGTGACGACCAATAACTTGCGGGATGTCAGCGTCCATTTTCCTTTAGAGGCATTGGTTTGTGTCACAGGCGTCAGTGGATCCGGGAAGAGTTCACTGGTCAATGAGACGTTGGCACCAGCAGTATTACGACGCTTTGGTAACGCGGCCAGCCCGGGGGGAGCGTTTGCGAGCCTGCGTGGTGTCAGTCAGATTGACAACCTGGTGATCGTTGATCAAGGTCCGATCGGGCGCAGTCCGCGCAGCAATGCGGCGACGTACATCGGTGTTTTTGACGAAATCCGCAAGGTGTTTGCTGCCACGCGCGACGCCAAGCAACGCGGCTTTCGAGCTTCTCGTTTCAGCTTTAATGGGAAGACCGGGCGGTGCGAAGCCTGTCAGGGTTACGGCATGCAGAAAATAGAAATGAACGTGTTGCCGGATCTCTGGTTGACGTGCGAAGCGTGTCGCGGTGCACGTTTCAATCGACAAACGCTGCAAGTTCGATTTCGGGAAAAGACAATCGCGCAAATACTGGAGCTGCCAGTTTCGCAAGCCCGTAGTTTCTTCGAGAATTTTGCAGTAATCGAGCGTTTGCTCGCCAGTTTAGAACGAGTGGGATTGGGTTATCTTCCTCTCGGTCAGTCTGCGACTTCGCTTTCGGGTGGCGAGGCACAACGTGTCAAACTGGCGTCGCAACTCGCCCTCTCAGAAACGGGCAGGACACTCTATCTTCTCGACGAACCGACCACGGGACTCCACTTTGAGGACGTGGCTCGTTTACTTGGGGTACTCAATGAGCTTGTCGACCGCGGCAATTCGGTGTTGGTGATTGAGCATCACTTGGACGTCATCAAGTGTGCTGACTGGGTCATTGACCTGGGGCCGGAAGGTGGACGTGCAGGTGGCCAAATCATGGCCGTGGGCACACCCGAACAGATTGCGGCGCGGCCCGAGAATCAGACGGGGAAGTTTCTCGGACCGCTCCTGCAAGCTGATTGAGATTCTTGCTGGTGCGCGAGTGTCGCCTACTTGTTTCCGGCGACGACGTCACGGGCTTTCTTTTCCTCAGCGGCTGAGAGTTCTGGATTGGGTGTAGCGTCTCCTTTTTCGCTTCCCAGCATCCACTTCATGCCGCCTAACAGCGACGCGGCGTAGGTTTTGTTAGTCCAGATATCTTCTCGGTGGCCCAGGCTCATGTGCATCACTTTGCCCTGACCGTATTCCTTCACCCAGAGAACGGGAACATGGTACGGTTGCTTCAACGAAGTTTTCGCCATGTTCAGGCTCATCAGGACACGGACCTTTTTCGGCTGCCAATTCTTGAAGCGGTAGATTTCATCCTTGATCACGAATTCCTTGCCCCATACACGGCTTGCCGGATGCTGGCTGTCGTGAACCGTAATGGTGACCGTTGAATTGGAGCCCCAGGGATGCCCATTGAAGGTTCCACCAATCATATCCCAATAGGGTTTATAGTCCTTGTAGGTGTCTGCAGCAGAGTGCGTGCCAATAAATCCATGTCCCTTTTTCTTTAACCACACATTCAGGAAGTAGTCCATATCTTCTTGTTTGATGGGAAGTTTACCCGTGGTGTAGAACAGCACGAGGTCGTAGTTATCGAGATTCTTGCGAGTAAAATCTTTAGCGCAGTCCTGGGTGCATGTTACGCGGAATAGATTACTCGAGACGCCAAGCTGGGTAATGGCGCGTTCGGCGGGTGCCAGCGGTTGGTTCTTGCGATTGACCGAACCGTGCCGGAATCCGGCGCTTTGCGTAACCATCAATAGACGCGCACCTCGCTCATTTTCTGCCTGTCCTGAGTTGGCAGACATAAATACAGCCAGCAGTATCAGGAGTGCGGACAGCTTGTAGCGTTTCATGGGCGTTACTTTCTTGCGTGAGAGAAGATGAATATCGTACGCAGCGGAGCGGATTGTTGATTCAGTAAAGACATCGTACCTGACGGGCGAACCATCACATGGGATGAGGGTCGAACGGCAGGCAGGCAACAGTGGGTTCTTACGCGTTGTGTAAAACGGCCTGCGGTCCAACCGCACCCTACCCAGTCTAGCGTTCTATCTGTTGCAAATCGACCAGTTTCCGCAAGCTGGCTGGGTGCTGAAACGGGGGCAGCAGATAGTGTATGCGCCCTCGTACTGCGCCCACGAGTGGAACGGAATTAACAACTGCTTACTCAATTCCAAAGTCACGTACTGTCAGGAGGGTGGTGAGGGGAATACCGCGTTGTTGGAAGGCCTCCGCCCCGCCTTCCAGTCGGTCGATAATGGCGATCACCCGTTCAACCCGTAGGCCGAACTGTTCGACTTGATCGATTGCTCGAAGTGAACTACCACCTGTCGTGACGACATCTTCTACGATGACGACTCGGTCACCCGGTGTAACTGGCCCTTCGACGGCCCGGCCCTTGCCGTGCTGTTTGGCTTCTTTGCGGACGATGAATCCTTTCAGGTCGATTTCGCGCAAGCCTGCCAGTGTGATGACGGCTGCAGTAATAGGGTCAGCGCCAATCGCCATACCTCCCACTGCGTTCGGCATGGCTTCGCCAAGTAGCTCCAGAATGCCTTCTGCAATTAAACGGGCACCGCGTGCATCGAGTGTTACTTTGCGGCAATCAAGGTAGTACGAAGCTTTCTTGCCAGAGGCGAGGGTGAAATCCCCAAACTCCAGTCCCTGCTGACGGATCAGTTCAATCAACGATTCCTTGTCGTACAAAGTCGTTCTCCAAAACGAGAGAGTAGTAGCGACTCAACGTCCACTCGTGGTGCTGGTCGTCGGTAGTCATTTTTGCTGTGGTGCAGGTTCTGGTTCTTCAAACAGTAACCTGCCAGCTTCGACGGTATGCGTTTCTTTGTGGCCAGAGGGCCAGCTGATGGACAGCGTCATCGATCCCTGGTGACCGCCGATTCCGAAAATCGTCTCGGTTGCGTTTTGGGAAGAGTAGCTGTTTTGTGGGAAGTGGTCGCGGACAAGAGTATGGTCACCGACAGTAAGTTGTAGCCGCGCGCCGATTCCTTCCGGATTGGACTTGTTGCCACGCAGTGTGACATGAAGTGAGCGATGTTCGGTGATTCGGTTGAGGAAGATTTGCAGCGGTCCACCACCCACACCACGCACAACCAGATCTGGGCGCCCGTCTTCGTTCAAGTCCCCCACTGCGACAGACCTTGAATCGGCGTCGATATCCGTGGCACTGATATGAGAGACATCGGCGAAAACACAATCGCCTTGATTGAAGAACAGCCGATTGCGTTCAAACATCGAGAGGTTGAACCCTTTAAGTCGCTGGAAATCGAATGGGTTTTCCAACCAGAATTCACCCAGGTTGTCGTCCAGCTTGCGTGGCGAAGCGTGTCGAAGTTCCATGTTGAGGGGCTGCGCAGCCACAGCCTGCCAGATGCAACTTCACCCGTCCGGTTTTTCTGGATCATTCGAGTTGTAGCCACAGGGGGCGTAGAGGTCCAATTGACCATCGAGGTCAAAGTCGGCCATGGCGCCAGACCAACCCCAGCCGACTGCATTGACTCCGGCACGCACACTGGTTTCCTGGTAGCTCTGTTGTCCCTGAGCACGGTATAGTCGATTCCCCGTAACAGACGCCACAAACATGTGACGAACTTCCTCGGGGTAGACTTCCATAGGCAGGTGGTGATAGATGCGGTGGCCGGCTTTGGAGTACATGTTCGCGACATACAGGTCGATGTCGCCGTCGCCATCCAAATCGCCGCTGGTGACGCCCATGGAAAACCCACCAAACTCTTTATCTACATCTTCCACTTCGAGGAAACGTTTCCCTTCCTGGTTGATGAGAAACAAGTTCCGACCAAATTCATTGGCAGCAAACAGGTCTGGCCAGGGGTCGTCGTTCGCGAAAAGCCAGGTAGCGGCGAAGGCGCGGCCGCGTGCGGGTGATGCGTTGGTTGCATGTGTCACATCTTCAAACTGGCCGTTGCCCAGATTGCGGAAGAGCAGGTTTTCCTTGCCGAAAATACGTTGGTTGTCGAAAAAACCTTTCGTCTTGGCATAAAACGAAGGGAACTCACGGCCGGCGTTTAACAGGTAGATGTCGGTTTTTCCGTCTCGATCGAAATCACACAGGCTGGCGTCTGCGTTAGGCAGTTCCACCGCTCCTGGCATCAACTGCAGCGTTTCATCGCTGTTTGACCAGGCGTAGAATTTCCCACCGAAGAGAACTTCTCGACGACCGTCTCCGGTGGTGTCAAAAATAGCGGCGAAAGGTACGAAATATTCCTTCCCGTTCGCGGAGGTGGTTTCAAAGGCAGGCGATTTCCATCCGCTATCGCGAAACGTGCCATCGCCATTTCCCAGATACAGCCAGCCACGGCCCATACCCGTAACCAGCAAATCCAAATGTTTGTCGTGATTGATGTCGCCCAAATAGGGGCCACCTGTAAAGTCGTAATAGGCCTTGTCTTTCCAGTTGTCATGCATGACACCGGTGTCAATTCCGGAACTTACCGTGGTCTCTTCAAACAGGTGCTTTGGTGCGGCCAGGAAAGAGATGTCTTCCAATACGAGTTGGTGAATCCAGCCTGCCTGGAGTCCACCGTTCGTTGGTGCAGATTCGGTTGTGACATCAATCCCCTGATGTTTGAGTCGGAATGAGCCCTGTAACTCCAACAGGCCACCTGCCTTGGACTGACCAGCGATACGAAATGTGCCCTGACTTTCCCCGACGACGTTTTGCCCGCCAACGATCGAAGGATCATTTCGCTTTCTTCCAAACGCGATGGACTCAATCTTCTCGAATTGGTCATGCAGGTCGCCGATCCAGGAAAGAAAGCCTGAGCTGTCGATGCGTTTCCTGGCGGATGAATCTGTAGCAAAACGATAAGTAATGTCACGTTTTGCGTCGTCGGTATCTTTGGGTAAGGCGGGAACGGCTGCCTCAAAACCGGGTGCTAACAGCGCGCGGATTACCTCTCGATCTCCCTGCTTTATCGCCGTATAGAGGGGCTTGAGGGCTTTT